>DAIDIA010000274.1 GCA_027459565.1 Acidimicrobiaceae bacterium
CTAATCCTGTTCGCTCCCCACGCTTTCGCTCCTCAGCGTCAGTACCGGCCCAGACCACCGCCTTCGCTACTGGTGTTCCTCCTGATATCTGCGCATTTCACCGCTACACCAGGAATTCCATGGTCCCCTACCGGACTCTAGCCATGACAGTATCGAGTGGCGATCCCAGGTTGAGCCTGGGGGTTTCACACCCGACTTATCAAGCCGCCTACGAGCTCTTTACGCCCAGTGAATCCGGACAACGCTCGCCCCCTACGTATCACCGCGGCTGCTGGCACGTAGTTAGCCGGGGCTTCTTCTGTGGGTACCGTCAATTTCGTTCCCACTGAAAGGAGTTTACAACCCGAAGGCCTTCATCCCCCACGCGGCGTTGCTGCGTCAGGCTTTCGCCCATTGCGCAAGATTCCCTACTGCTGCCTCCCGTAGGAGTCTGGGCCGTGTCTCAGTCCCAGTGTGGCTGATCGTCCTCTCAGACCAGCTACCCGTCGTTGCCTTGGTAGGCCATTACCCCACCAACAAGCTGATAGGCCGCGAGCCCCTCTCGAAGCAGAATCCTTTCCTCACAGACCCATGCGGGCCCGTGGGGGTATCCGGTATTAGCATCGGTTTCCCGGTGTTATCCCAGTCTTCGAGGCAGGTTGCTCACGTGTTACGCACCCGTTCGCCACTAGATCTTCCTTAGTATTGCTACTAATTGGATCCCGTTCGACTTGCATGTATTAAGCACGCCGCCAGCGTTCGTCCTGAGCCAGGATCAAACTCTCCATCGAGATCTCGTTCCCACAGCGCTTACGCGCTGCTTTCACTTTGATCAGAGAGCCGGTGCGGGCCTGACGCCCTAACACCAACTGGCACCAAAACGGTTTTGTTGTTGTCCGTTATTCAGTGCATTACTTATTTTACTTACCTTGTAAATGGCATCCTCGGCCGCAAGCGGCCTCCGAAGCCATCTGCACTGGCTTTTGGCTGTTCCTATTCCGTTTTCAAGGAGCGACGAAGGACACACTTCCAAAGGAAGGCGGTGTCGTCTACGCCCGGTTACCGCAGTCCGAAGATCGCGGCTTCCGTGCTTCCGCTTGACCGAGGCCAAGCGGGCCCGTTCGTGCGGCAAAGCCGTACGAGGCGGGTTCCTACCTTACCACCCGTGTCTGGCCTGTCAAACCGGCCACTTTTGGGGAGAACGCAGGCTGATTGCCTGCTGCAAGGCGGAGCTTCAATGTAGCAGTTGATTCGATGAGTCTGGAGCGATTTTCAAAGAAAGATTCCGGTTTGCGCTCCACCGAAGACGGCATTCCTGCTCACCGGTCAAATCGCGGTGTGAAAAATCTCAGTCGTCGGTGAATCCTGCCAATGCCCGAGATCGCGCAAGGTGTCTCTCATAATCCACAATCTGCTGTGCGACCTGGGAGATGCCCCCTCCACCTGGACTCAGGCGACGTCTCACCGAAGCTCCCGGAGCGAAGAGATCCGAGACGTCCTCTCCGAAACGTGCGTCGGCCGCTACCAGCTCCTCGAGCGAATCGTCTCGAGTCGCCCGGAGGCGCACGAGTTCCCCGACGAGATGATGTGCCCGTCGGAAGGGTACGCCACGTGCGACGAGATACTCCGCAAGGTCGATCGCAACGAGCTCTTCACTGTCGGCGGCAGCCTGCATCCTGGACACCTCGAACTCAAGCGAACGGATGAGCCCGGAGATCGCGTCGAGGGCTCGGGCTGTCTGGGTCACTGCGTCGAACAGAGGCTCTTTATCCTCTTGAAGGTCGCGGTTGTAGGCAAGAGGAAGCGATTTCAGAGTCGCGAGGAACCCCGCAAGATGCCCGATAAGCCGACCGGATTTTCCACGCGCCAACTCCGCAATGTCGGGATTTTTCTTCTGAGGGAGCATCGAGCTCCCCGTCGACCAACTGTCATCGAGCTTGTAGAAACCGAACTCCTCGGATGAGAAAATGACGATCTCCTCGCCAATGCGCGAGAGGTGAACACCGAGCAGCGCAAGATCGAAGAGCAACTCGGCGACGAAGTCGCGGTCACTGACCGCGTCGAGGGAGTTCTCGAAAGTTTTTGAGAATCCGAGTTCGGCTGCCACTCCCGCTGGATCGAGTGGCAAAGACGAGCCGCCAAGCGCTCCGGCACCGAGTGGAGAGACATCGAGCCGCATGCGCGTTGTTATAAGCCGGTCTACATCTCGTCCGAGTGCCCAGCCATGGGCGAGCAGTTGATGCGCGAGCAGTACTGGTTGGGCGCGCTGAAGATGCGTGTAACCGGGGAGGTAGATCGTGCCGGCATCGCGCGCGCGGTCGAGCAGAGTGGTTTGCAGGTTGATCACACCACCGATGACCTGTGTCGCAGCATCACGCGCGTAGAGTCGGAGCGCCGTCACAACCTGGTCGTTCCGTGACCTGCCCGTGTGCAGCTTCGCGCCGACATCGCCGGCGATCTCCGTCACTCGCCTCTCAATGGCGGTATGGATGTCCTCGTCGCTTGGCATGAGAACGAACGAATCGCCCTCAATTTCGGCCCCTACCTGTGTGAGCGCGGAGACAATGGTCTCGGTTTCGCCCGCAGAGAGGATCTGCGCGCGACCGAGACCATGGACATGGGCTATGGATCCCTTGATGTCGTAGATTGCGAGTCGCTGGTCGAATTCAATGCTCTGGGTATACGTCATCATGGAATCCGCAGGACCCTCGGACATGCGTCCGGACCAGAGTGTCATTTTGAATTTTCCGGCGTTTTATTGCGCTGTCGACTCGCCCATGTCGTTATGCCGAGCCCATAGATGCGCACGTAACCTTCCGCGTCCTCGTGTCGGAACGTGTCCGCCGCGTCATAGGTTGCAAGTCCGTAGTCATAGAGCGCGAGCGGGCTGCGCCGTCCGGCGATGGAAGCGCCTCCGCCCGGGTTGAATCGCAGCCGTACGTCACCCGTTACGTAGTGCTGAGTCTCGTGGACAAACGCCGAGATCGCCTCGCGCAGCGGTGAGTACCACATACCGTCGTAGACAAGCTCTGCGAAGCGCGGCTCAAGACGGGCTTTCTCATGCGCGACGTCGCGCTCAAGGCAGAGCCCCTCGAGATCTTGGTGAGCCATGATCAGCGCAAGTGCGGCGGGGCTTTCGTAGACCTCGCGGCCCTTGATTCCAACCCGTCGGTTCTCCACGATATCGATGCGACCGAATCCCGAGGCTCCCGCGATCTTGTCGAGCGCGCCGATCAGCGCCACGAGCGGCATCTCGGTGCCGTCAAGCGCAACCGGGATACCCTCTTGGAAAGAGACCGTAACCTCGACCGGACTCTTGGCCGAGGCAATTGTCAGGGTGTAGACGTCATCGGGGGGTGACTGCCAGGGGTCCTCGATGACTCCGCATTCGATTGCGCGTCCCCACAGGTTCTCGTCGATCGAGTAGATGCGGTCGCGCGTCGCGGTAATCGGAAGGCCCTCTCGTTCGGCGTAATCAATGGTCTGCTCACGCGTCATGCCCCAGTCGCGAACCGGAGCGACGATCTCAAGGTCGGGTCCCAGGGCCCGGGTCCCCACCTCGAATCGAACCTGATCGTTACCCTTTCCCGTGCACCCGTGGGCAACAGCACCTGCTCCGTGGCGGCGTGCTTCGGCTACGAGGTGACGGACAATCACTGGTCGCGAGAGCGCGGAGACGAGCGGATACCTTCCTTCATACATGGCATTAGCCTGAAGTGCAGGAACAACAAAGTCTCCTGCGAGTTCCTCGCGGGCGTCGATGACAACCGCCTCGACGGCGCCAGCTGCGAGGGCGCGCTCGCGAATTGCCTCGAAGTCGCCGCCTTGGCCCACATCGCACGCAA
>DAIDIA010000275.1 GCA_027459565.1 Acidimicrobiaceae bacterium
GGATCGATGATCTCAAGCGTTCATATGTTGAAAGCGGTGGACTGAGCGAGCTGATCGCGCAGGGAATCCGAGGCGTTACGTCGAACCCCACCATCATGGCAAATTCGATAGCCTCCACCACTGACTACGACGAACAGTTTCGCCAGCTGATCCTGGACGGATTCAACGTTAAGGATGCTTATTGGGAGCTCGTTATCCACGACATCATCGGCGCGCTGGATTTGCTTCGCCCACTCTACGATGCCTCTCAGGCAGGAGACGGATTCGTCTCGCTCGAAGTCGATCCATCCCTGGCGCGCGATACTCAAGCAACAATCAGAAGCGCCCGGTTCTTACACGAGCGAATTTCACGCCCAAACCTGATGGTAAAGATTCCCGCGACAAAGGAGGGCGTCAGAGCCATTGAGGAGATGATCGCCGGCGGATATTCGATCAATGTCACTCTCATCTTTTCCCTTGAACGCTACGCCGAGGTGGTCGAGGCCTATATCCGCGGAATCGAGCGTCTCGTCGATCAGGGTGGAGACCCCGCGAAGGTCGCCTCCGTCGCATCATTCTTCGTCAGCCGTGTTGACACCGAAGTAGACCTTCGACTTGGAGCTGCGTCACGACTGGCAGGTCGCACCGCGCTCGCGCAGGGCCGGCTCGCCTATCGTTATTTTGAAGAGAGTTTCAGTTCAGCAAGATTTCAAACTCTTGCGGCAATCGGAGCCCGTCCACAGCGCCCCCTCTGGGCATCCACCTCTACGAAGAATCCTTCCTATCCAGACCTGCTTTACGTCGAAGGGTTGATCGCTCCCCAAACGGTGAATACCCTGCCGGTTGCAACCATGAAGGCCTTTATTGACCATGGAAGAGTCCGGCGCGCGATAGATGGTGGATACTCCGCGGACCAAGAGATTCTTGCGGCGCTTCAGTCCGAAGGGATCGAACTCGCGGAGGTGACCGAACTTCTTGAGGAACAGGGCCTTGATTCATTCTCGAATTCCTTTAACGATCTCCTGGATAAATTGGAGATAAAGGCAACTCAGCTTCGAGGTCAATCGTGAGCGATGGTCGCCTCGACGAGATGATCAATGCGCTTCTAGATGAATATACGGAGATCCAGCCCCAAAACAGCAACCGACGTTATCTCCGAAATCTGATCAAGGCCTCTCTCGCCTTCGCCGATAAGAACACCAGGCGCCTGGACTTGAAAATTGCCACCACGGCAATCGAGGAGATGGCGGAGGCGTTTCGGATGTTCAGCACATACCATGATGCGCCGAAGGTAACGATCTTCGGATCCGCACGAATCAAGTCCTCCGACGCTCTCTATGAACTCACGAAGGAGCTCGCAAGCCAGCTCGCAAGAGCCGGTGTCATGGTCATCACCGGCGCGGGTCCTGGAATCATGGCAGCAGGAAACGAGGGCGCGGGACCGGGAATGGCAATGGGGATAAATATCCGTCTGCCATTTGAAACAGAGCCGAATGAATTCATCGCAAACGACGACAAGCTCGTCGAGATGAAGTATTTCTTTACAAGAAAGCTCATGCTGATCAAGGAATCCACGGGCTTCCTCATCCTTCCCGGGGGATTCGGAACGATGGACGAGACCTTCGAGCTTCTGACACTTCAACAGACGGGCAAGGCCGAACCAGCGGCCATCGTGCTCACCGAAACTACCGGCGACAGCTTCTGGGAGGGATGGTTGCGATTCGTCAATTCCGAGATCTTCAGCCGCAATCTTGCGTCGCCAATCGACGCATCACTGTTCCGCATTACGAGTACCGTCGAGGAGACCATCGAGGAACTCACTCGATTCAACAGGAACTACGTGTCGCGTCGGTTCATCGGATCTGAAATGGTAATTCGTCTACGACGAGCTCCAACTCCGCGCGAATGTGCAGATCTCTCAGCCGAGTTTGCCGACATTCTCGATGATTCAAAAATCAGAGTCATAAGTCCCCGCCCTGTTGAAGTCACGGAGAGTGACTCGCTTCACTTTGAGCGCATTGCGCTCTCGTATGGCGGCGGGCACTCGGGCCGGCTCCGCCAGCTCATCAATCGACTCAATTCGATTGACCTCGACTAGCGCCTATTCGGAGTCCCCTTCAGGAAAAGTGTCGTCGCGCAACATCGGCAATACACGCAGCAACGCGTTGCGAGCCCGCGTTAAGCGCCGCTCGATTTCAGGTCTCTTCATCTCCTTTCGCGACACCGCACCTCGAAGCTCTCGAAAGGCAATGTCGTCGAGCCGATCAATGACATCCTGGATCCTCTGGCGGATCTCCTCGAGTTCATCGGCGATCTCGGACACGTGTCGACCTAGGAGATTGCGTAGGTATACGGACGAAGCGGCGAAGGAAGATCAGTGCTTCCCATAATGAAGCGATCCACCGCGGCTGCGCATGAACGTCCCTCAGCGATCGCCCAGACAATGAGACTCTGGCCCCTCGACGCGTCTCCGCAGGCAAAGACGCCGGGTTTTGAGGTCATGTACTCCGAATCAACCTTCAAATGGTCGCGCGCATCAAGATCGCAGCCCAATGCGCGAACCACACCCTCTTGCTCTGGCCCGACAAATCCGAGTGCCAAGAGAACCAGGTCTGCTCGAACAGTCTTTTCGGTTCCAGGAACTGACTCAAAGCCCTTGTCGCCGAACATCATTTCTTCAATGACGAGCGCGGACACCCTCCCGTCGTCGTCACCAGTGAAGGCCTTCGTCGACACCGAATAAATGCGCTCACCCCCCTCCTCGTGAGCCGCGGAAGTACGGAGAATGAGCGGCCACGTCGGCCACGGGTTTGCGTCGGTGCGGCTACCAGGGGGCTCTGGCATGATCTCTAGTTGCAGGACCGATGCAGCTCCCTGGCGGTGAGCAGTACCAAGACAGTCTGCCCCGGTGTCACCACCCCCGATGATGACGACGTGGCGCCCTTGCGCAGATATCGGCGGTTCGCCGAGCAATCCCTCGCAGACAAGGTTTGCCCCTTTGAGGTAGTCCATCGCAAAATGCACTCCCTCGAGTTCTCGACCCGGTACCGAAAGGTCCCGAGGACGGGTCGAGCCGATTGCAAGCACGATCGCGTCAAACTCCGCCTCGAGCTCTCCAACGGAAACGACCGTCGCACCGGGAGCGATGGCCCCGCTAGGACCGGAGAATTCGACCGTAGTCGAAGTCTTGAAGACGGTGCCTTCGGCCTCCATCTGCGCGAGGCGTCGGTCAATAACTGACTTCTCCATCTTGAACTCCGGGACCCCAAAGCGCATCAATCCTCCGATGCGCTCTCCGCGTTCGAAGACGACAACCGAGTGACCAGCCCTGGTTAGCTGTTGTGCAACCGCGAGTCCGGCGGGTCCGGAACCGACCACTGCGACGCTGTGACCGGAAGGGGGAGCAACTGCCTGAGGAACGAGACCGCTCTCGCTAGTCCATTCCGCGATCTCATATTCAACCTGTTTTATGAGAACGGGATCATCGCTGATGCCAAGGACACACGAGCCTTCACACGGCGCAGGACAGAGTCGACCCGTGAATTCCGGAAAATTGTTCGTCGCGTGGAGTCGATCGCTCGCCTCGGGCATCTTCGACCGCCAGACAAGATCGTTCCATTCTGGAATGAGATTGCCGAGCGGACAACCCTCATGGCAGAAGGGAATGCCACAATCCATACAGCGCGCCGCCTGACGCTGCAGTTCGTCCTTGGGGAAAGGGTTGTAGACCTCCCGCCAGTCATAGATGCGCTCGTTGATGGGACGTCGAGTCGGCCCACTCCTGCCGATGTGCATGAAGCCGCGAGGATCAGCCATTTGACGCCGCCATAATCGCCTCGTTCACGTCCGCGCCACTCTCCAGCGCGTGTCGCGTCGCTTCGAGTACCCGTCGGTAGTCGGTGGGGACGACCTTCGCAAATTTCTCTATCTCCTCGGTGCCAAATTCAAGAATGCGCGCGGCGAGAAGAGAACCCGTGAGGTCGCGGTGGCGACTGATAATATCAACGAGAAATTCCCGATCCTCGTCCTCAAGAGACTCGAGCGCCACCATTTCCTTGTTGAGTCGCTTCTCCAGTCGGACCCCGGGATCGTAGACAAAAGCGATGCCTCCGGACATTCCGGCGGCAAAATTCCGTCCGGTCTGTCCAAGGATGACCACGCGACCTCCGGTCATGTATTCGCAGCCGTGGTCACCGATTCCTTCAACAACAGCGGTTGCCCCGGAATTTCGCACACAGAACCTTTCACCAACTTGTCCCGATATGAACAACTCGCCAGCGGTCGCACCATAGGCAATTACGTTGCCAGCGATTATGTTCTCCTCTGCGGCGAACCTCGCTTCGATCGGAGGTCTGACTATCACCCTTCCACCAGAGAGTCCCTTGCCAAGATAGTCATTTGTGTCACCAACAAGGGTGATCTCAATTCCGCGCGGAAGAAAGGCACCGAAACTCTGGCCACCGGAACCATTGAGGTTGATCGAGATGGTGCCATCTGGTAAGCCCTCTGCACCAAAACGTCGTGTGACCTCCGCTCCAAGCATCGTCCCTACCGTACGGTGAACATTTCGAACCTCAAGATCGATCTCAACCGGTAGAGATGCCTCGAGCGCCGGACGGGCGAGCGCGATGAGGGTGTTGTCGAGGGCGAACTCAAGGCCGTGCTCTTGACCCCGGGTGCAGTGCAGTGCTGTGGGCCCGATCTCTGGCTTGACCTGGGCAAGTATCGGCGCGAGGTTGAGCCCACCAAGCTTCCAGTGTGAAATAGCCCGGTCAGTATCGAGGCATTCGACGTGTCCCACTGCCTCCTCGATGGAATGAAATCCCAACATTGCGAGATACTCGCGAACCTCCTCGGCGAGGAAAGTGAAGAAGTTCTCGACGAACTCGGGTCGACCGGTGAAGCGCTTTCTCAGCTCAGGGTTTTGTGTTGCGATGCCTACTGGACAGGTATCGAGGTGGCAGACCCGCATCATGACACAACCGGAAACAACGAGTGGCGCCGTGGCGAAACCAAACTCTTCCGCACCCAGCAATGCCGCGATGACGACGTCGCGACCGGTCTTGAGCTGGCCATCCACCTGCACAACAATGCGATCACGAAGACCGTTGCGAATCAGCGTCTGCTGGGTTTCGGCAAGACCAAGTTCCCAGGGTGCTCCAGCGTGCTTGAGCGAGGTAAGTGGAGCAGCTCCGGTGCCTCCGTCCTCCCCGGAGATCAGTACGACATCCGCATGTGCCTTCGCAACTCCCGCGGCTACTGTTCCGACACCAACCTCGGCAACGAGCTTGACGTGTATACGAGCCTCACGGTTCGCATTCTTGAGATCATGTATCAATTGGGCCAGGTCTTCAATGGAATAGATGTCATGGTGGGGCGGTGGTGAAATAAGCCCCACGCCAGGAGTCGAATGACGGGTCTTTGCAATCCAGGGGTAGACCTTCTGTCCCGGAAGTTGGCCACCCTCGCCGGGCTTGGCTCCCTGGGCCATTTTGATCTGGATGTCATCCGCATTTACAAGAAAATCGCTGGTGACTCCAAATCTTCCTGATGCCACCTGCTTTACGGCACTTCTCCGAGAGTCTCCGTTTGCATCGGGGACGTACCGCTCCGGATCTTCACCGCCTTCGCCGGTATTTGATTTACCACCTAGTCGATTCATGGCGATTGCAAGAGTCTCGTGTGCCTCAGCTGATATCGAGCCGTATGACATCGCACCCGTGGCAAATCGCTTGACGATCTCTTCAACAGGTTCTACCTCGGAGATCGGTATGGGAGCACGGCTCGGTGATTCAGTTCTGAAACGCAGCAAACCTCTCAGAGTCGCGAGTCGTTCTGACTGGTCATCCACAAGCTTCGTATACTGCTTGAAAATCTCGTATCTTCCCGAACGCGTTGCGTGCTGAAGCTTGAAGACAGTCTTCGGGTTGAAGAGGTGATACTCCCCCTCCCGGCGCCACTGATAGTCGCCGCCAACCTCAATCTCGCGATGGTCGAGTTCCGCCTCGCGCGCAAGATATGCAAGATGGTGGCGCTTCGCAACTTCGGTGGCGAGTACTTCGAGGTCAGCCCCTCCGAGACGGCTTGGCGTGCCGGTGAAGTATCGATCAACAAGAGAGAAGTCGAGTCCGATGGCCTCGAAAACCTGCGCTCCCGTGTACGAGGCGATTGTCGATATGCCCATCTTCGACATCGTCTTCAAAATCCCCTTGCCTGCCGCCTTGATGTAGTTGCGAGTCGCCTGGTCAGGCGAAAGATCCCCGAGATCACCATTTGCGGCCATCTCGCGCAAAGAGTCAATCGCGAGATACGGGTTGACGGCCACGGCGCCATATCCGACCAGAAGAGCCATATGGTGAACTTCACGCGCCTCTCCCGTCTCGACTACGAGCCCCGTCATGCATCGGAGCCGGGACCGCACAAGGTGATGATGGACGGCTGAAGTAACCAAAAGAGAGGGAATAGGGGCAAGCTCTGAAGTCGAATGCCGATCGGAGAGGACGACGATGTTCGCACCACCTTCGACCGCGGTTACGACTTCATCACAGATGTGTTCCAAGGATGCCTCAAGCGCCTTTCCGCCTCCGGCGACCTCGTAGAGTCCGTCGATTGCAAACGATTTGAAACCCGGCGTCTCCCCGTGCTCATTGATATAAAGAAGTTTCGCGAGATCGTCATTATCGATAATTGGGAAATGCATTGTGATCTGGTGACACGACAAGGCCTCTGGCGCAAGTGCGTTGCGCTCGGGTCCGAGCGTCGCTGAAAGTGAGGTAACAAGCTCCTCACGGATGGCATCGAGAGGAGGGTTCGTCACCTGCGCGAAAAGCTGCGAAAAATAGTCGAAGACGAGACGCGGCCGCTGAGAGAGTACCGCGATAGGAGTATCTGAACCCATAGAGCCGATTGGCTCTGCAGAGCTCTTTGCCATCGGTGCGACAATGACTCTGAGATCTTCAGTCGTGTACCCAAACAGACGTTGCTGGTGCACGATAGATCCGTGACGGGGTACAAGGGGGTCCTTTGCCGGAAGCTCGTCAAGATGGAGGAGATATTCATCGAGCCATTCCTGATACGGATACTCCGCCGCAAGTTCTGACTTGATCTCGCTGTCATCAATGATCCGGCCCTCAACGGTGTCGACAAGAAACATCCTGCCCGGTTGGAGCCGACCCTTCTTAACGATTCGTTCGGGATCGATCAGCAACACCCCAACCTCCGACGCGAGCACTACCAAACCGTCCTCGGTGACCCAATAGCGCGCTGGTCGCAGTCCATTTCGATCCAGAACCGCTCCAATCTGGGTTCCATCGGTGAATGCGATCGCCGCGGGTCCGTCCCACGGTTCCATGACACAGCCGTGAAAGCGATAGAACGCCTTGCGTCTCGCGTCCATCTCAGCGTGGTTTTCCCATGCCTCGGGAATCATCATCAACATTGCATGCGGAAGCGATCTGCCCCCAAGGTGCAGCAGCTCCAAGACCTCATCAAAGGTTGCGGAATCGCTTGCTCCTGGCGTGGCAATAGGAAAAAGTCGATCGATTTCGCCCGGGATGAGGTCACTCTCAAGCAGCGCCTCACGAGCGCGCATCCAATTGCGGTTGCCGGCAACGGTGTTGATCTCGCCATTGTGCGCGATAAGGCGATACGGATGGGCGAGCGGCCATGCAGGAAAGGTGTTGGTCGAAAAGCGCGAGTGAACAAGCGCGATCGCACTCTTCACCCTCTCGTCAGAGAGATCCAGAAAGAAGGCGCGCAACTGGTCCGTCGAGAGCATGCCCTTGTACACGAAGGTGCGTGCCGAGAGTGATGGGAAGTAGGTACCCGGAACCTCATGCTCGATGCGCTTTCTCGCGACATAGGCGAGACGCTCGAGGACTATGCCCGAAGCGCCACCATACCTTCCCTCAGGATCTGCGCTGAAGAAAAGCTGCATGAAGACTGGAGCCACCTCTTGAGCACTCTCTCCGGCAACCTTGAGAGCGACGGGTACTTCGCGCCATCCAAGAACACGGCACCCCTCCGAATCGAGAATCTCGGTAATACTGGCGATTGATCTGTTCCGCTGTTCTTCGTCGGTAGGCAAGAAGCACATGCCACTGACGTACTTGCCAACAGGAGGCAATACAAAGGGCACCGAGGCGGAGAAGAATTCGTGGGGCATCTGAATGAGGATCCCCGCTCCATCGCCCGTTCGCGGATCTGCCCCAAAGGCACCCCGATGCGCAAGATTCTCCAGGGCCGTCAACCCGAAATCCACAATTGAGTGACTTGCCCCATTGTGCATATCCGCGACGAAAGCGACGCCGCAAGCATCGTGTTCAAACCGCGCGTCATAGAGGTCGGTTTGATTTGTATTCGTACTCATAGCGTCCCTTGTCGTGATGAAGACCTTCATCCCCATCTGCTGTCAACTTTGGTTCTGGGACGCCATTGGCCCGAGGGTTTGGATTCTATCCGACAATTACCCGAGCTCGCCTCTTTCGAATGAGAGGGCGATCGTCAGATCGGAAAACACTACGATTCATCTCGTGCCCTCCAAGGAGATCGTTGTCGTGGGAGCCGGAGTAATCGGCCTTACGACCGCCTTCGCTCTCGTCCAGCGCGGGCACTCGGTCACCATTTTCGATCCCTTCCCCGGCCGCGGCGCATCGTTCGTAGCGGCGGGAATGATCGCCCCGATGACCGAAGCAAGCCACGGAGAGGATTCACTTATCGCATTGAGCCTAGAGGCAGCACGGAGGTGGCCGGCCCACGCTGAGTCGATCGAGTCGCAATCTTCGTATCGCGTAGGTCTCAATCGGGCGGGCACCCTCTTAGTCGCGCTCGACGCAAATGATCGCGCGGAAGTGCGGTCAATGTTGCCCCTATACGAAACACTCGGCCTTTCCGCCACATGGCATGCCGGTGGATCGGTCCGCGAGATAGAGCCTTTGCTTGCCGCGGGGGTACGCGGCGGGATTGAGGCTCCCGATGACATCCAGGTCGACAATCGCCGACTTCTGAGTTCGCTCGCAGATGTGCTCACGAGAGCGGGCGTGAGCATCGTCCGCGAGCGAGTCGTCGCTGTTCTCTCAAACGGAACAAGGGTGACCGGAGTGGCGACGACCAGCCAACGCCATGTCGCGAGCACCGTCATCCTCTGCACCGGATACGACCTCGCAGGCATCGAAGGGATACCTGTTCACGATGAAATAGTCATGCGTCCGGTCAAGGGACAGATCCTGCGCCTATTCCAAGGCGATCCACGACTTCGTCTTCGCTATAGCGTGCGGGCAATTGTTGCGGGATCATCGATCTATCTCGTACCTCGCTCTTCGGGGAAGGTCGTGGTCGGGGCGACGGTTGAGGAACAGGGCGTCTCCTATTCGACGACCGCCGGTGCCGCATATTCTCTGCTGCGTGACGCCATCAACGTGGTTCCCGCAATTGCTGAGGCGGAGATCGAGGGATTTGAGGTGGGACTGCGGCCCGCCACTCGTGACAATGAACCCGTCATCGGAGCATCGTCGCTCGAGGGTCTCTCGTACGCGCTCGGAGGCTACCGTCACGGAGTGCTCCTGAGTCCGGTTGTCGCGGACTGCATCGTCGAACTCGTCGAATTGGGAGCGGTCCCGGAGATCGCCTGGCCGTTTTCGCCTGAACGCTTTCGCGTTCATCACGGCTAGGGATACCTCTTGTGGATGAAACGCTGGCACAGCATTTGTCGCCGAGTGTATTGGTGAATGGGAGATCGGTCGCCTTTTTTCCCGACGAGACAGTTGCTGATCTCGTCAGACGACTTGGGTTTGACGGCGGTGGCATCGCAGTGGCGCAAAATGCCGAGGTACTCCCCCGATCAATGTGGAAGAACACCAAATTGCAAGAGGAAGATGTGTTCGAGATACTCTCCCCGCAGGCAGGCGGCTGAATCTTATGCTCGAACATCGGACGCCTGCACGAGAGCGATAACGTACCCGCATGGGTGAATCCGCAAGCGAGGTCGATTTCGTGATTGCAGGACAGGTCATCGAGTCGCGGTTGCTGCTTGGCACAGGCGGAATTTCAAACCTCGACATTCTCGATTCCGTCATCAGGGCTGCGCAGCCAAGCTTTGTGACCGTCGCGATGAGGCGGGTTTCGCCGGAAGGGCAGGGGTCATTCTTCGAGATCATCAAGAGATTGAATGTTCGGGTACTTCCAAATACTGCAGGTTGTTTCACAGCGAGCGAGGCGGTACTCACGGCAAAACTGGCGCGCGAGGCCCTTTCAACAGAGTGGGTCAAACTTGAGGTGATCGCAGACGAGAAGAGCCTGCTTCCCGATCCGTTCGAACTCTTGCAGGCGGCGGAGGAACTCGTAGACGACGGATTCCGCGTGCTCGCGTACACCAATGATGATCCGGTCTTAGCAGCTCGACTGGAAAGCGTAGGTTGCAGCGCAGTGATGCCACTCGGAGCGCCGATCGGCACGGGTCTTGGAATCTTGAATCCCTACAACATCGGACTCATCGTGGCTAATGCGCGAGTCCCGGTCATTCTCGACGCTGGCCTTGGTACGCCGTCTGATGCCACGCAGGCGTTGGAACTCGGATGCGACGCGGTCCTGGTGGCGACCGCAATCACGCGCGCTCATGACCCGGTCGGAATGGCCCAAGCCTTTTCGCTTGGCGTGCGCAGCGGTGCGATCGCCTTTAGGTCGGGACGAATACCAAAGCTCGACAGCGCTGTCGCCTCGAGCCCGATGGAGGGCCGACTGAACTCTTCTGTTCCATTTTCCCGTGGAGACAGCAGATGAACCGCTGCTCACCGTGACTCCCCCAGTTGCGCTGACCATCGCGGGCTCTGATTCGGGCGGGGGTGCCGGAATCCAAGCCGATCTGCGGACATTCGCTGCTTTTGGAGTCTTTGGAACCTCTGCGATCACCGCCGTTACGGCGCAGAACACGGTGGGAGTACAAAGGATCCTGCTGCTTGACCCCGAGATTGTTCGCGATCAAATCATCTCCGTAACAAGCGATTTCGATGTGCGAAGTGTCAAAACAGGGATGCTGGGATGCGCGGCCGTCGTCAATCTCGTGCGCAACTTCGCGGAGCATCATCACTTCCCCACACTCGTCGTTGATCCCGTCATGGTGGCCACAACCGGCGCCCGGCTGCTCTCTGAAGACGCTCGAGACGCGTATATCCATCTTCTCCCCTTCGTTGACCTCATTACCCCGAATCTCTACGAAACTGAGTTTCTCCTGCAGACAGAGGTGACCGACGTCCAGGACATGCAGAGGGCAGCCCGGCGACTCTGTGACCTCGGTGCTCGATCCGCACTCGTCAAGGGCGGGCACCTTCAAGGGAGCTACGCGACAGATGTTTTCTTTGACGGAACCACCCTAGAACTCTTTCAAGAAACAAGGATCGACTCGCACAACGTTCATGGAACGGGCTGCACCCTCTCGGCAGCCATCACGGCTGCACTCGCCCAGGGGGTGGACACCATTGAGGCTGTCGCTCGAGCCAAGGAATACATAAGTTCATGCATCAAAGGATCGGCGGACTGGAAGATCGGTGCCGGCGCGGGGCCAGTCAATCATCTCTTCAACCTGTGTTCCGATAACCCTTAGAGCTCCTTGGGTAAAATCCTCGACGGTGCGCCATGTGCCAAAAGGATTTCGGGAACCACGACACCACCGCCAGAGTCTTGATTTGTCTCCATCAAGGCGATCAAGAAGCGTGCTGTCATGGCCGTGCCGTTCAGCGTATGCGGGTGTCGCAGATGTTGCCCGTCTCGGTACCTGACATTTAGCCGGCGAGTCTGGAAATCCGTCGTGTTTGAACACGATGTGATCTCTCGGAATCGACCTTGAGACGGTATATAGGCTTCGATGTCATACTTCTTCGTCGCCGACGGGCCGAGATCACCAGCAGCGGTATTCACAACACGGTACGCGAGCCCAAGACCCTGCACGATTTCCTCTTCGAGAGCGAGGATCTCCTCGTGAGCCGCGCCAGATTGCTCGGGCTCGACGTACAGGTACATCTCTACCTTGTCGAATTGGTGAACGCGAAAAATGCCGCGTGTGTCTCTTCCGGCCGAGCCCGCCTCGCGGCGAAAACAGGTTGAATACCCCGCGTATCGCAAAGGGAACTCATCTCGCTCAAGGACCTCCCCCATATGCAAACCCGCGAGAGCCACTTCGGAGGTGCCCGAAAGATAAAGCTCATCGGACTCGATCCGGTAGATATTGACCTCATCGGTCGGAAGGAAACCCGTTCCGTACATCGCCTCCTCGCGCACCAACACCGGCGGAAGCACCGGGCAAAAACCGCGATTGACCAGGAGGTCAAGAGCATATCGATAGAGCGAAAGCTCCAAAAGCGCCACGGGTCCCATCCGATACGCGAAACGCGTGCCAGAGAGCCGAGCACCTCTTTCCGTATCGAACCCACCAAGCTCGAGATGGTCTCGCGGGGCAAACGAAAACTCAGGAGGGGTGTTAACACGGCGAAGCTCGACGGAATCCTCTTCCGTCATCCCGTCGGGGGCCGTTGCATCGGGTGGATTCGGAACTCGGGCAAGAAGAAGGTCCCGATCGCTAGCGACATCTTCGAGGACCGCCTCGAGCTCTCGCAGCTCGTCTTTCAATGCGGCGAGACGGACGCGCTCTTCCTCGGAAGGCCGCCCTTTTGGCCGAGTACGCGCTCGCAGATCCTCCACCTTTGAAAGGGTCTCGCGCCACCGTTGATCGATTTCGAGAAATTGGTCAAAGACCTCGCCGGCTCCCTTGCGCGCCAATGCGGCACGCATGAGGTCGGGCTCGCGGCGGGCTAACGATACGTCGATCAGCGTCGGCCACCCTTAGTTCGTCCGCGAGCGCCTTTGCGTCGAGGAGTCGATTTTGGTGTCGACGGAGTCTTCACATTTGAGCGAGGTCGTCGCTCGGCAACCTCGTTGTTCCCGTCGTAGCCTGCAGCGATCATCGCCGGACTGAGGAGAACACGATCTCCACCTCGAGCCATGAGCCGTGCACGCAACTCTTGGTAGCGCGGCTCGCGTTCTTTCATCAACGCGACGAGCGGCGACGCAATGAAGATCGATGAGTACGCACCTGTAGTGAGGCCAACGAGAAGGGCGAGTCCGAAATACTGAAGCGTGGTCGCGCCAAGAATCTGGGCCCCGAGCACCAGAACTGCGAGAATCGGCATGACTGCCACGAGAGAGGTATTAATCGATCGGGCAAGCGTCTGGTTCATCGAAAGGTTGACGACGTCCGAATAGGTAAGTCGATCGCGAACCGAAAGATGCTTGGTGTTATCGCGGACTCTGTCAAAGACGACAATCGTGTCGTAGAGCGAATATCCAAGAATCGTCAGAAATGCAACCACTGTGTCCGGGGTGACCTGAAGCCCCGTGAGCGAGTAGATGCCAACGGTGACCAGAATGTCGTGGGCAACGGCAATAATCGCCGCAAGGGCCATTCGCCACTCAAAAAAGATTGAAATGTAGAGGGCAATCATGATGAAGAACACCAGCAAGGCCGTCTCCGCCT
>DAIDIA010000276.1 GCA_027459565.1 Acidimicrobiaceae bacterium
GACTATCCCCTCAGTTTTCCATGGGTCAAATGCCTGGCGCTAGTGGAACAATGGCGTCTCCCGCTGGCTGTTCGATCTCGGGGAGCTCTCCGGCGAGCGCCGCGCAGCTCGCCTCGCGGTTCATGATGACAAAGGCCCCACTCATCGCGCTCCCGATCGCCTCATCGGACCTAGAAACTAGCGCCGAGATCCCCTCTGGTGCGCCGCGACCAAGGTCGCGCGACGCGTCGCGCTGAATCCGAGAGGCGCTCAGACCGCCGCGAGCAGTGCCGGCGCGACGTAGGGCTGCCACTCCTCGCGCAGATCCCCACTCGCGGCAAGCAGCCAGACTCCAGAACGCGGAACACGCGGCGCGCGGCGCAGCGTGAAGGGGGTCTCCTCGAGGAGATAGTCCTCCTTCGCGGTGTTGCAGCGCTTGCATGACGCGACGACGTTGTCCCAGGTGTGTGCGCCGCCGCGGCTGCGCGGGACGACATGGTCGATGTTCTCCGCGGCCGCTCCGCAGTACTGGCAGCGGTGGCCGTCTCGCGCGAACACGCTGCGTCGGGTGATCGCGACCCTCGTCTGGCGCGGAACCTTCACATAGTGGACGAGTCGGATCACCGACGGCTCGGGAAGCGCGACGCGCTCGGAGTGGAACTCGAACCCGGTGGAGTGGAGAACCTCGGCCTTGTCGTCGATGGACAAGATCAATGCCCGTCTGGACGAGACAACACACAGCGGCTCGTACGATGCGTTCAGCACGAGAGCACGCCCGATCATCTCAGGCTCGACTGCACATGAGGTCAAAGACAGCGCTCATCGACTGTGAGGTTAGTGCCAGAACCCGCGGTGCTCGCGGCATTCTCAGGCGATCTTCCGCATCATCTTGCACCACTCGAGGTAACCGATGATGTCCTCGACATTCATCCGCGTCTCCGACGACCCGTACGCGGTCTCGAGACGGAACTGCAACCAGTGCGGGTCGGGCAATGGGAGAAAGGGGGGCGTTCGCCACCAGCGCGCCCGCGCGAGTCCCCCCGCGACGACGAGCGCAGTGACCCAGAGCCTCGGCCGGCCGATCACTCCAGCCAGCACGACGGCCAGACCAAGGTCGCCACCGTGATGATGGACCCCGGAGTCCTCAGAGGTCAGGGACACGGGTCAGTGCTGTTGGAAGAACTTCGAGCGGAGCCTCTGCGCAAGCGATGCGATGTCGTCTCCGAGCGCATGATGCTCACTTTGACCGTCGAGTCCATGCGAATGGCGGATGCTGCGCTCGAACATCACCGCCGAAACCAGCATGATGAGAAATCCGAAGGTGGCGAGCAAGAGCGAGGACCGGAACGAGATGACGACGATCGCGAACCCCGCGACGAACAGCGCCACCGAGGCACGGAGCGAGCGGGAGACGAACGAACGCGGCCCCCGATCACGACCGATGAAACCGCGGTCGTGTTCGAAGAGCTTCTTCTCCATCTCTTGGAGAATGCGCTGTTCTTCCTCTGAAAGGGGCACCCTCTCGCCTCTCTTACCTCGTCACTGCCTGCTGCCTAGGTTCTCACCTGCATCTCGAGGTGGCCCGGCCTCCACGGGGGCCGAAACGTCCCTTCCGAACACCCCGGACAGTCGTTCCATCTTCGCGCCGATCGCCCCGTGAGACAACGGCACGCCACCTCAATGGACTTAAACCTAGCGCCGCGAGATGGAGGATCATTCGCGGCCCTCTGCCGGCGCTGGCCCGGGGGGTGAACTCCGCGGCCCCCCTTGGTCGCGGACCTGCCTGCGAGCGAGCACCGAGAGGGGATCGAGCGCGTTGCCGCCGAACCTCCTGCGGATCTCATCGGCGGTCTCGTCGAGATCCCCGCGCTGCTTTGCCTGGTACATATCCTCGACGCCGCCCTCGCCAGCGAACAGGCCAAGCTGTTGCACCCGGGCGCTCCCGGACTCCACGAAATTCGAGAGGTGCACGCCAAGCAGTCGGATGCCGCGTTCACAGACGACCGATTCGAGGAGCGAGACCGCGACCTCGGCGATCTCGGCGCCACTGCGCAGTGGATGGTCGAAGGTCCGCGACCGCGTGATGATCTCGAGATCCCGGTAGCGGACCTTGAGTGACACCGTCCTCCCGAACGCCTCGGACCTCCGAGCGCGCGTCGAAGCGGAGGAGGAGAGCTCGCGTATCCGGCTGGCGAGCTCGTCCGGATCGTAGAGGTCGCGCGAGAAGGTCGTCTCGGCGCCGATCGAACGCGTGTCGCGGTCGGGTTCGACGCGGCGGGGGTCGATGCCCTCGATGAAGTTCACGACGATCGCACCCTGATGGGGTCCGAGCAGCTGGCGCAGCCGCTCTTGTCCCACCTCCGCGGCATCGGCGATGCTCGAGATTCCCACCGACTGGAGCTTCGCCATCGTCTTGGGGCCGATGCCTGGCAGCGCGCGCAGCGGATGCGCGTAGAGGAACGCGATCTCCTCCCCGGGACCGATCGCGAGGACTCCGGGACCGTCGGTCACCACGGGACGACGCGGCACGGAGTCGCTCAGCGCCACCCTCGGCTTTGCCGCCTTGGACGCGAGTTTGGCAATCAGCTTGGACCGCGCAACTCCGATCGAGCAGGCAAGACCGAGCTCGTCGTTCACCCGCTCTCGCAGATGGTTCGCGATCTCGAGGCTGGTGCCGAACAACCGGTGGGCTCCGGAGACATCGATGAACGCCTCATCGAAGGCGATCGGCTCATAGGCCGGCGTGACGCTCTCGATGATCTCGAGGAGTCTGCGGTTCATCTCGCCGTACCGTCCATGGCTCGGAGAGATGAAGACCCCATTGGGGCAGCACCGCATCGCCGTCGCGGTCGGCATCGCCGCGTGCACCCCGTAGGCGCGCGCCTCGTACGAGGCTGACGCGACCACGCCGCGACCCGCCGTTCCGCCGACGATCACGGGACGTCCCTTGAGTTCGGGCCGGTCGATCATCTCAACGGCGGCGAAGAAGCAGTCCATGTCGAGATGCAAGACGTCAAGCGGATCTTCAGCACGCACGGTCATCGAGGACTCAGTTGTTCATCCCAATGCGTCGAAAGGCCTCGGCATACTGCACGCCCACCTGACGACCGGCCTGTTCGGCACGCTCGCGCACGACGAGCCGAAACCATTCACTCGTCTCACCGAGCTGACTCTGGTGGCAAAGTATTGCCTCGGTCTTTGCCTCGATGGTCGCCGTGATGTCAACAGAGACATTGGGTTCGAGCGTTCCGGACATGTAGGCCACCTCGACCGCCACGGGGTCGCCGAGATCGGGAAAATACAGCGGAGATCGCGCCGCCGGACTTGCGGCATCGAGGGCCGCGAATCCGACGCTCCGGTGATCGCGATGGTTGTAATAGTGCTCGCCGAAGAAGACGGCGGTCGGATCGGGACAGAACATCACCTCAGGTCGGACCGTCCTGATGAGGCGGACAAGCTCGCGTCGCAGCCCGGGATCGTTCTCGATCTCTCCATCGCCATAGCCGAGTTGATGCACCTCGTGAACGCCGAGAATTTCCTGCGCGGCGCGAAGCTCCTGCGCGCGCGTTGCGACAAGTTGAGTAACGTCCTCGCCGATCTTCGAGGATCCCTTGTCACCGAGGGCACAGATCACCACATGGACCTCGCAACCTGCACCCGCCCACCGCGCGAGCGTGCCCCCGGCAGCGACGTCGGAGTCATCGGGATGGGCAAAGATCGCAATGGCGCGTTCGGGAACCTCTCCGAGGAGCTCGGTCGGCATCAGTCCGATCCGTCCGCGGACTCTTGCAGATGGTGCGTCTTCGGCTCGGTCTCCTTCTGCAAGAGGTCTGCCTCCCGGGCGAAGTCCTTCGCGTCGACGAAATCCTTGTAGACGCTCGCGAACCGCAGGTAGGCGACCTCGTCAAGCGCTCGTAGTCGATCAAGCACGGCAATTCCTATGCGCCGGCTCGGCACCAGCGGCCCGATCAGGGTCAAGTCCGCCTCGACTCCGTTGACGAGCTCCTCGATGTCGCTCTCGTTGACCGGACGGTTCTTGCATGCCGAGCGCACTCCGGCGACGACCTTCTCGCGATTGAACGGCTCGCGCTCACCGGATCGCTTCTCGACAAAGAGGACGGGACCGCTTGACCGCTCGAATGTCGTGTATCGGTAGCCACAGACAAGGCACTCCCGACGGCGGCGAACCGCGAGTCCCTCCTCGATCTCGCGCGAGTCGACGACGCGATCTTCCGTGTGGGCGCAGCTTGGACATCGCACAGCTGAAGGCTACCGGTTGACGCGACGACGCAAGGGTTCACTGCTCGTGCGCTCAACAGGCGGACGATCAACAGATGCGCACCGAGATCACGGGAGGAGGAGGCGCTCGCCGGGAACTGCCGTCGTGCTCTTGATCTGCGTCGCGAGCTCAGCGACGAGCGCTCGGGGATCACCCGAGGGATAGACCCGCGAGGCGATCGACCACAGTGTGTCGCCGGGCTGGACGACGTAGCGGTATCCGCCGGGCACCGGAACTGCTCCGGAGATCGCGGCGGGGGCTCCCTGGTGGACGCCGGCGATCGCACTCGCGACCGAGAGTCCGCCAAAGAGCGCGAGCCCGAGGGCCACGCAGCCCACGAAGCGACGCAGGCGATAGCGCGAAGGGGTCGCGGCCCGCGTGGGTCGAGCGCTCGGGTGCGATTCGACCGTCTCCTGTGGGACCACCTGGGGCGCGACCTCGGGCCAGGGCGCGGTCCGTGGCGTGGCCACAGGCGGAGTCGAGGGGCGCGGCACCGGCGCCAGGAGGTGTGCCTCGCGCTCAAACGGAGCAAAGGTCGTCACGATCTGTCGGCGGGCGATGACGGGGAGGGGACGCTGCCAGACCGACCATTCGCCCGCAGACGACTCGGCCTCGGACTCGAGCTCCGCGAAGATCTCCTCGTCAAAGAGCGGCTCGCGAACGAGTCGAAGATGGCCGGACTGGACGCGATCCCGGCGCGCGCTGGCCGCTCTGGACCGACGCGGGACCACGCTCTGGACTGGATATGCGATCGCTGCCATAACTGCCTCCATCGAGCGCCTACGAACAGATGTTCGAGACTCTGTAGATATCGTTTCACGAACACCTGTTCGCTGTCAACAAAATAGCGAACAGGTGTTTCACGAACAAATGTTTGCATTTTGGTGTGTCAGTCGACTACGGTGCAGACGAGAGGCGCTCCACGCCCAGATTGAGAGGCCGCCATGACCGTTGCCACCCTGACCGGAAAGCGCCGGCAGATCCTTGAATTCATCGCCGAGCACATCCAGCGCAACGGATATCCACCCTCGGTGCGCGAGATCGACGAGGC
>DAIDIA010000277.1 GCA_027459565.1 Acidimicrobiaceae bacterium
GCGAGTGGCGCTACTACTGTCGTCTCGCAGGCGAGGAGCCGATCCTTCCCAACGACTGACGCAGGGGTGGCGCGTTCCTCGGTGCGTCCTGCGCGCCCGGTTCGTCCTGACGGCGTTGGCGCTCGACTCTCGAGCCACGCGCTTGGTCCGGCGTGAGGTCGCGCGACGAGTTCGGGAAGCGCGAAGTTTGAGTTCTGGAGCGCTCGTCGCGCGCGATCAGGTCTGGATGATCGAGTCGGCAACTTTCGCGCGATCGCCGAGCGCGTAGAGCTTCGCCGGATTGTCCGACAGCATCTTGCGCCGCGCGCTCTCGGTGATGCCCGGCATGGTCCGCAACTTCACGAGTGCGTCGTACTCGCTTGAGGCATCGGTGTGGCCGAAGTCGGTTCCAATCAGCAACACGTCCTCGCCGACCCCGTTGACGATGTAGGGGATGTCGTCATCGACCTGGGCAGTGACATAGATGTTGTGGTCCTTGAAGGGATTCGACTCGGGAGAGAAGGGTCGGTTGGACCTGCGCTGGACCTCGTGGCAGAGCCAGGGAACCCACGAGGCGGAGGCCTCGATGATCCCCCATCGCAGCGTCGGGAAGTCCTTGGTCACCGAAGAGGTGATGATCGACATCGTCGCGACGACCGTCGGTACCCGGAACGGCGCCCAGCCGCCGCCCGAGGGACGACGGGTACGCAGGAGGCTGGTGAGGTCGGGACTGCCGTTTCCGATGTGGATCGCGACGGCGAGGTCGAGACGCACTGCCTCGTCAAAGAGTGGATAGAAGTGCGGGTCGGTTACGATCAGGTCGCCCTCGAAGGGTCGCAGGCAGACCGCGACGGCCCCGTGCTGTTGGGCGAAGCGCATCTCAGCGACCGCGGATTCGAGGTCGTTGGTCGGCACCACGCAGGTCCAATAGAGGCGGCCCTGGCCCTTTTCGAAGATGTCAGCCATCCATCGGTTCCAGCTCCGGCACAGCGCTGTTTCAACCTCGGGAAGCTCGGCGACGGCCTCGATCCAGAGTGAGTTGTGAAGGATCTGGACGTCGATGCCGAGTTGGTCCATTCCCTTCAGGCGAAGGCTGACATCGTCCATCTCGCTTGCCGCGCGCTCGGCATTGACGAGCCTCCCGGTTCGCTCGGATTGGGCCTTGAGCTCCTTCTCGGTCATCGTCGCGAACCGGAATCCACCGATCTTTCCGTTGATGACCCAGTATTCGTTCGGCTCCCCTGGGGTTGAGAAGAGCTTTGGACGGTACTTCTCCATCCCGGGCTCGAGGAAGTCCCAGGTGTGCTCGGTCTCGACGACATGCGCGTCGGCGTCAATCAGCGGGGAGCGAGCGGCGGTGTCGATGTCGGTGAGGGCCATGATCGTCTGTCCTTTTCTAGAGAGCGTTCGTTGTCTGCTACAGCTCAGTGCATGAATGCGCCACCATCAACGAGGATCGTCTGTCCCGTGATGAAGTCGCTGTCCGCGCTCGAGAGGAAGGAGATGATCCCAACGAGGTCTTCGGGTGTCTCGACCTTGACGATCGCCCGCTCCGATCGCGCCCGTTCGAACATCGCCTGCTCCTTCTCGGGAGTGTTGATGTCATCGGTCATCGTCCCGCCGGGAGCAACGCAGTTGACCCGGATTCCATCGGGTCCGACGGTTCGGGCGAGGCTCCTCGTGAATCCGAGCAGCGCGGATTTCGAGGTGACGTACTGGAGCATCGTCCCACCGGCGCCTTTGAATACCGTTCCGGAGCTGATGTTGATGATCTTGCCGTAACTGCGCTTTCGCATGTCCGGGATCACCGCCCGGGAACACAGCCAGGTTCCGAGTACGTTGACGCGCAGGACCTTCTCGAAGTGCTCGAAGGTGAGCCCTTCGAGCGTGGTGTGCTCGACGGCAACCTTGGTGAACATCGCCGCGTTGTTGATGAGCACATCGATCCGGCCAAAGGCGCCGAGTGAGGCGTCGACCATGTGGTTGACGCTGGTCTCATCCGCGACGTCGGTCTCGACGGCGAACGCCTCGTATCCCTCAGCGGCGATCTCCTTCGCGACGCGCTCTCCCGCATCCCCGTCGATCTCCGCGACGACAACCCGCGCCCCCTCCGCTGCGACCCGGTGCGCATAGGCGCGACCGATTCCGTATCCGCCTCCGGTCACGATCACGGTTCTGCCGGCGAGTCGCTGTTCTGGATATTCCATCGTGTTCATCTCCCTGTTCTCTCTTTTCGGTCAGGTCCTGTTACCTCTGTGGATCAACGACACCCTCTCAGATCTTCGGCGAGACCTCCCTGCCAGAGACCGAGGACTCAAGGGCGGCGAGACAGACCGCGAGCGTGGCGCGCCCCCAGCGGCCATCGTGGATCGGCGTGCCACCCGAGACCGCGTCGTAGAGCTCATCGAACACGGTCGAGCGTCGCTGGCCGCCCGATCCAAACGGCACGGGGATCTCTTCTGTGAACCCGTCTCCGTAGACCATGAGACCACCCGGTGCGAGGACGGCATCTGCCCCCTCGAAGCCCGCAATCAGAACACCGAAGCGCTCGTGCTCCGTTGGTCTCTCGGGCGGGCCCGTGATCTGCGCACGGCGCTCGATGTAACCCGACCTCGCCTTTGCCGCGGCCTCCTGTTCGGGAGTCAGGTCGATCAGTTTCGAACGCAAAGACTCGGTCCGACGCCGCGCGCGATCCTCGGTTCCCGTGAGCGCGTCATTGGAGAGGTGGGCGTAGCCGCTGTAGACGATGCTCGCGGCGACCCCGTTCTCAAAGCGCAACAGCGCAGCGACGGATGCCTCGGTCGGGCGATCGACGTCCCACGAACCGCAGACCGCGCTCACCGAGACGACCTTTGCGTCCGTGATGGTGCGTGCCATGTCGACCTGGTGGGGGAACTGGTTGTACATGATCCCGCCGCCGAGCCTGGTGTCAAGCTCCTCGGGTCGCCGCGGCCGGTAGAGGAAATCGGAGTAGTTGAAGGTGTTGATCATCCCGAGCGCCCCGTATCGACGAGAGGCCGCGAGCTCGCGGAGTGCGAGTACCGGAGGGTCATATCCGTTGGTGTGTCCGACCATGAACACAACCCCCGCCCGATCCGCGGCGGCGATCATCGCGTCGCACTCTTCGAGGGTGAGCGCAATCGGCTTCTCGACAAGGACGTGCTTGCCGTGCTCGACCGCGCCGATCACGTGCTCTTTGTGGAACTGATGGGGTGTCGCGATGTAGGCGACCTCGAGCTCTGGGTCTTCGAACAGGTCCTCGGCACGGGCATATCCGCGCACCCCAAAGTCCGCACAGAACGCCTCGCGCAGTTCGTCGTTCGGTTCAGCGAGCGCGACGATGTCGATCTTGGGGTGAGCGATCATCGAGGGCAAGATCGTCGCCGCTGCCCGTCCGAGTCCCACAATTCCGATTCGCAAGATGTCCTGCCTCTCTGGTATCGACCAAACGCCGGTCGGTGCGTCGTGCTACGAGGTTGCGACCTCGGTGGTGACCCGGTCTGCCGTCCACGCGGACGGCCTCCAGTTGTCTCCCTTGGGGATGAGCGCTCCGACGGCGCGCACCTTGGTGTAGTCGACCGGCGGGTCAAGCGCCGGAGGTTCGCCGCCGGCGACGAACGAGGTCACCGCGTCGACGAGGCGCTTCCTGAAGTTGATGATCCCGAGGTCGGAGGCGCCGAGGTGCTCCCGCTCGCGGTTGGAGATCGCGCCCATCGTCTCGATCATCCCGAGGTCCTGGGTCTGGATGCCGGCATCGATGCCCGAGAAGGACATCCTTCCCTCCTTGCGCCTCATCAGCTCGCGGTCCTGGCTGTAGCTGTTGGTGCGGTTGCGCTTGGGTCGATAATCGGGATAGAGATCCTCGCCGAGGCGCATGGTCGAGTACTTGAGGTGTGTCGCGTGGTCTACAGGACCGCCGGCGATGGGGGTTCCCGGGCGGATGGACAACCCCTGGACGACACCCTCTTCAGAGGCAGTGACCTCGTAGAGGTAGGTGTTCTCGTCGTCGATCGGCACGAAGATGAACGGGCGCGAGGAGGCACCGAGGTCGGGTGGATTCATGCAGTAGAAGGGGGCGACGTACTCGGTGATCCTGATGTAGTCGTAGTGCTCGGGGTCC
>DAIDIA010000278.1 GCA_027459565.1 Acidimicrobiaceae bacterium
CGTGGTGCAGGTCCCGCTCTTTGTCAACACGGGGGACCGGATCAAGGTCGATACGCGGTCTGGTGAATACCTCACGCGGGCCTAGCCGCGATGCCGCAGCCCCGGCTGCCGGCGCGCGGCGACGCGGACGCGAGCGCGCGCTCGGTCTGCTCTATGAGGCGGAGTCCAAGGGCGAGACGGCGACCGAGGTCCTCGAGGCGCTCCCCGTGCTTCCGGAGCGCTATGCGACCGAGCTCTTCGAGGGTGTCATGGCCAATGAGCGAAGGATCGATGAGCTCGTCGGCGACAAGGCTCGATCATGGTCGGTCAACCGCATGCCGGTCATCGACCGTCAGCTCCTGAGACTGGCCACCTTCGAGTTGATGTGCCGGCCCGACATCCCCTACGCCGTGGTGATCGACGAGGCGGTCGAACTGGCAAAGGAGTACTCGACGGAGGACTCGAGCCGGTTCGTGAACGGAATCCTCTCCGCACTTGGCCGGGAGCTCCGGCCGGACGAGGCGATGACCTCGCCTGAAGGCGGGGGAGTGGCAGACGCATGAGCGAGGCCCCGCACGCGAGTTACGAGAGCGCCGGCGTCGACTACGGCGTGCTCGACGCCGCCAAGCGCACCGCAATGGCCGCCGCCTCACGGACCTCGCGCAACGCCGAACGTCTCGGTGCGACCGTCGATGACCGATCGCGTGGTGAATCGGCTGTGGTCGTCAGTGTGGGACACGAGCGCCTCGGTTTTGTCCTCGAATGCCTCGGCACGAAGTCGATGATCGCCTCGCGCTATCTCGCGGAGACCGGAATCGACCGTTTCGATGCCGTCGGATACGACACCGTTGCGGCAATCGTCAATGACTGCTGCTGCGTCGGGGCGCTGCCGTTTGTGGTGAATGCCTACTTCGCGACCGGAGCGGCAGCGTTCTACGAGGGAAGCCGACATGCGAGCCTCGTCGCGGGATTCCGCCGCGGCTGTGACGATGCCGGTGCCGCCTGGGGTGGTGGAGAGTCTCCGACGCTGTCGGGACTGGTCGTTCCCGAGGAGATCGATCTCGCGGGCAGCGCGGTCGGTCGCATCCCCGCCGGCATCGAACCGATCTACGGCGACCGGCTCGGCGAGGGCGACGAGATCGTCATCATCTCCTCCTCCGGGCTGCACGCCAATGGAGCCTCCCTCGTGCGCATGGTGGCCGATGAGATCCCCGGGGGGCTTTCGGCGCCGCTCGGCTCGGGTCGCACCTTCGGCGACGCGATCCTCGACCCCGCACTGATTTACGTCCGTCTCGTCGAGGCGCTCCTCGGCGCGTCGATCGACATCCACTACCTCAGTCACATCACCGGTCATGGTCTGCGCAAGCTCATGCGCGCGGACGTCGATCTCACCTATCATCTCCGCGCGCTCCCCGAAGTCCCCGAGGCACTATCGTTCCTCGTCGCCGCGGCAGGGCTTGGCGCACATGAGGCGTATGGAACGTTGAACATGGGAGCGGGATTCGCGGTCTACGTCCCGGCGGGGATGGGTGAACGTGTCGTCTCGGTCGCGCGCACCAGCGGTTATGAGGCACTGGTCGCCGGTGTCGTTGTCTCCGGAGAGAGATCGGTCATCCTTGAGCCCGTCGGCGTGACCTTCTCAGGAGCAGAGCTCGAACTGCGCTGACACCGTCGCTTCCTGATCCCCCGATGGTGTGGTCATGGGGCGTTTCGGATCAGTCGGACGAACCCCGTCTCGTAGGGGAGAACGAGAGGACCTCGCGATCCGCGGCGGCGAAGTGGCAGGCAACCGTGTGGTGCTCATCGAAGGGGTCGAGTCTTGGCTCCTGGGTCACGCAGATGTCCTGCGCCTTCCAGCATCTCGTGCGGAACCGGCAGCCGCTCGGCGGATCGATCGGACTGGGGACATCGCCGGGCAAGACGATGCGCTTTCGCTCGCGCTCGATGCGCGGGTCGGGCACGGGTACGGCGGAGAGCAGCGCCTGGGTGTAGGGATGGGCGGGCTGGCCGTAGATCTGTTGGCGGGAGCCCATCTCGACGATCTTTCCGAGGTACATCACCGCGACGCGGTCGGAGATGTGGCGCACCACCGACAGATCGTGCGCGACAAAGAGATAGGCAAGACCGAGCTGCTCCTGGAGATCCTCGAGCAGGTTCACCACACCAGCTTGGATCGAGACGTCAAGGGCTGATACCGGTTCGTCGAGAACTAGCAGGTGCGGCTCCATGATGAGCGCGCGGGCGATGCCGATCCTCTGGCGCTGGCCGCCGGAGAACTCGTTCGGGAAACGCCCCGCGTGTGACGGGGAGAGTCCGACCTGTCGCAGCACCTCCGCGACCCTTTGGTTGCCGTCGTTCCCGCGCCACATGCCGTGCACCTTGAGCGGTTCGGCGATGGTCTCGCCGACCGGGATCTTCGGATCGAGCGACGCGTAGGGATCCTGGAAGACGACCTGGAGCTCGCGTCGGACGCCGCGCATCTCCGACGGGCTGAGCGTCGTGAGCTCCTTGCCCTCGAACCGCACCGATCCCGATGTCGGCTCGACGAGCTGGAGGATCGACCGCGCGGTCGTCGATTTTCCGCATCCGGACTCGCCGACGAGACCGAGCGTCTCCCCGGTTCCGATGCTGAACGAGACGCCACAGACCGCGTGGACCTCACCGATGGTGTGGCGAAAGACCTTGCCACCGCGCACGGGGAAGTGTTTGACGAGGTCGGTGACCTCAAGGAGTGGCTCTCCCGCCCGATCTGTGGCTGTGAAGCCGGCCGGGAGGCTCATGGAATCTCCGTCTCGTCAGGGGGCAGGACCGGGTCACCGGATGTTTCTTGCGCATCGGGAGCGGTCTCGTAGCCGCCGGGGCCAGCGGGTGAGAAGCCCTCGGCGATGACGTAGTTGCCCGGCCCAGGGGCGCGGGCCTCATCGGGGCCGTGGCCAAAGGAGAGACCCGATTCCGGAGGTGCGACGCCGCCGGCACCGCGCGTCGCGTCGATGTCCGACGAGGTTGCGGCAAAGAGCGAGGCACCGCGGATGCGGGCATCCTCGGCGAAGTGGCACGCCGCGAGGTGCCCGGTGTCTACGGATCCCACCGACCGGAGCGGTGGTTCGGACTCCCTGCAGATGTCGGCCGCGAGCGGACAGCGCGGCGCAAACGGACAGCCGACGGGTTCACCGATCATCGAGGGGGGCGATCCGGGAATCGGACGCAGTCGCTCGGTCCCGTCCGTGTCGACGCGCGGGAGCGAACCGAGGAGCCCGAGGGTGTAGGGCATCGAGGGGTCATAGAAGATCTCGTCCACGGTTCCGATCTCGACTGGCCGGCCCGCGTACATCACGAGCACGCGGTTCGCGATCCCGGCGATGACGCCAAGATCGTGGGTGATCAGGAGGAGGGCGGCGTGCGTCGACGAGAGCGCCGCGCGCAGTGCCTCGAGAACCTGTGCCTGCACCGTGACGTCGAGCGCAGTCGTCGGCTCGTCGGCGAGGATCACCTCGGGGTTGTTGGCGATGGCGATGGCGATCACCACACGTTGGCGCATGCCACCGGAGAACTCGTGCGGGTAGTTGCCGACGCGGTCCTCGGGGTTGGGGATGCCGACCTTGCGAAGGAGCTCGATGGCGATCTTGAGCGCCTCCTCCTTCGAGAGGTCCTGGTGAGCCAGGATGGCCTCGACGATCTGCCAGCCCACGGAGTAGACGGGGTTGAGCGAGGTCATCGGATCCTGGAAGATCATCGAGATCGCCTTGCCGCGAAAGGGCATGAGCTGCCTCTCGTTGCGGTGGAGGAGCTCCTCGCCGCGAAAGCGCACCGAACCGCGGACGCTCGCGGAGCGCGGCAGGAGACCCATCGTTGCCATCGCGGTCACGGATTTGCCCGATCCCGACTCGCCGACGATGCCGAGAACCTCTCCGGGCTGGAGGTCGAGACTGATCCCGCGCACCGCGTTGACCGTGCCCTCCGCGGTGCGAAAGCTCACCTCGAGTCCCTCGATGCTCAAAAGTGGCGCATGGGGATCTTGCGCGAACTTTGAATGTGACGGCTTCATCAGACGCGTACCCGCGTTCTGCGGGGATCGAACGCCTCGCGCAGACCGTCGCCGATGAAGTTGACGCAGAGGATCATCAAGATGATGAACGCCGCCGGGAAGACGAACAGCCACCAGAACGTCGTCGCGTCACCCTCGCCGCTCGCGACGAGGGAGCCGAGCGAGACATTGGGGGGCTGGATGCCAAGGCCAAGGAAGGAGAGTGTCGATTCGAGGATGATGGCGTTGGCGACGGTGAGGGTCGCATTGACGATGATCGGACCCAGCGCGTTCGGGAGCAGGTGGCGGATGATGATCCTTCTGTTGGAGGCACCGATCGCGCGCGCTGCCTCGACGAAGTCGCGTTCGCGAAGCGAGAGGAAGTCGGCCCGCACGAGCCGGGCAACGTAGGTCCAGGCGAGAACTCCGATGATGACCGCGACCCAGAACCAGCTGCCGGACTGCCTGGCGGCGAGATTGCCGAGCACCGCGAGCACCGCGAGCAACGGCACGGCAAGGATGAAGTCCGTGAAGCGCATGAGGATGGTGTCGACCCAGCTGCGGAAGTAGCCCGCAAGGGCGCCGATCGTTGTGCCGATGAGCGTGGTGATCGAGGCGACCAGGAGCGCTGTCTGCACGTCCTCCTTGGTCCCCTGCATCACCTGCGCGAACAGGTCGTGTCCGATGGGATCGACCCCGAAGGGATGCTGGAGCGAGGGGCTTCCCTGGCCGAAGGTGGCGATCTGGTTCGTGAGGTCGGTGTAGCCGTAACGCCAGAAGTAGCCGGCGAGCACCGAGCTGATGCCGAGCAGCGCAAAGATGCCGAGGCTGATCATCGCCCTTGGCTGGCGCACAAAACGCCCGAGGACGATCTGCCACTGCTTCTTGACCTCTCCGGAGATGCCGTGTTCGTCGCCGAGGGGGCGCGTCTCGGCGCCAGCTATCGGGAGGCGGCTTCGTCGTCCCCTCCGCCTCCGATTCTGTCCTGCGCCATCGGTGTCGAGTGGCCGGGCACCGGGGGCGAACAACCTTCGGCGTTCAGCCATAGCGAATCCGTGGGTCGAGTACCCCATAGAGCACATCGGCGATGAAGTTGAAGGCGACGACGAAGAAGGCCGTGACGAGCAGGTAGGCCTGGACGACGTTGAAGTCGAGGACTGAGATGCCCTGCAAGAACCACTGGCCGATGCCCTGCCAGGAGAAGACCTCCTCGACGAGGATCGCCCCGCCGAGCACGCCGGCGAAGTCCAGTGCGATCACCGTCGTGATCGGGATCAGCGCATTGCGCAGGGTGTGGCGGATGAGGACGCGGCTCGGCCGCAGGCCCTTCGCACGCGCGAGCCGCACGTAGTCGCTGTCGAGCGCCTCGAGCATCGATGAGCGTTGGTAGATCGCCCAGGACGGATAGCTGACGAGAATCAGCGTGAGGACCGGCAAGATGGTGTGCCCTGCGTAGTTGGGCAGTCGCTGGAGGAAGCTCCCGCTGAGATTCGAAGACTGCTGGCCGATGGTGTAGATGACGGTGTGTCCAATGGCGTTGTTCACCGGAATTGCCACGAAGAGTTTGAGGATGAGGCCGAGAACAAAGACGGGAACGGAGATGAAGAGGTAGTTCGTGAATGCCGCGGCACTGTCGAAGGCCCGTCCCTGTCGGATCGCGGAGAAGACGCCGACCGTGATGGCGACGAAGATCGCGATGATCGTCGCGATGATCACCATCTGAAAGGTGACGAGAAGGTGCGACCAGAGCTGGGGGGCCACCGGCTGGTTCCCGATCGTCAGGCCGAAGTCTCCGCGGATCGCATGGGTGACCCAGATCCAGTAGCGCTGGGGCAGGGGGTTGTTCAGGTGCAGCTCGGCTCGCCGCAGTGCGTAGACAGACGGCGGAGTCCTCGGGTTGAGTCGTAGTGAGGCAAGAGGGTCACCCGAATAGGCGACCATGGTGAACACGAGGATGCTCGACAAGATCAAGATGACGACGCTCGCGAAGAGACGCCTCAGCAGATAAGAGAGCACGGCGAAACTTTACACAGTCGCGATGTGGCACGGTCGCCATACGGGCCTCGGGTGGACGACATCAACGTGCAGACAAAGTGAGAGGGGGGGCAATAAGCCCCCCCCCTCTCTCGTCAACGCTCCATCCCTCCGGGGTTATGCCGGAAGGCTGATTGTGCCTGTTATCGGTGCGTCCACTGGTTGAGGTTCCAAGTGACACCAACGCTTGACGGGTTCGGCAAGATGTTGATGAACCGGTTGTTCCAGGCGAAGTACTGCGGTCGCTGGTACAGCGGCAACGTCACCATGTCGTTCCACAAGATGGCGTCCGCCCGGTTGTAGTCGATGATCTCCGACCGTGGGTGGATCGCCGCTGAGCCTGCCGCCACGAGTGCGGTAACTGCCGCATTCGCGTAGTGGTTCCAGTTCGAACCGCACAGAGCGCCGAGGGTGTAGCT
>DAIDIA010000279.1 GCA_027459565.1 Acidimicrobiaceae bacterium
GCAGAAGGTGAGCGGCGAGATGGCTCGAATCCCCAGTCGCGATCTGCGCGCCGCAGAACACTTCAATGCCTTTTACTTCGCACCGGCGATTGCGCCGGGGGCGAGTCTCGCAGCACTTTTCTCGACGCATCCTTCGCTTCAAAAGCGACTTGACGCACTTGCAAAGCTGGATGCACAGATGCGTCAGCAGATCTCGTAGCAGCTGGTCTCGGCGATGGGAATATTTGACGCCCTTCTCGGCAAGAGCAAGGTCTCCCAGCCAGACCTCGGTCATCTCTTCGCTCTCTCCAGTGCTGCAGTCAGCCTTCAGGCGGCGGAGAACCTCGTCTCGACGCTTCGTGCTGGAGTGTGCTTCAAATCCATAGATGCACAGTCCTTTGCCGCTGCGCGCAGTGAGATTACCGGGCTTCTCACCCTCGACGGCGCTGCGAATGCGGCTTCGAATGGCGACTCGGGCGTGACACTTCACGAGGTCACGGACAAGTACAACTACAACTGGATGGTGCTGAGCGGCACAGATTTCGACACTCTCGTGACACGGACACACTTCATCAACTCGACACTCAGCGACCACGGATTCGGACCCCAACTCCTCTGCTCGGTGTTCGGTTTCCGGCCCGCTGACGCGGCGACTGACGCTGCCGCTTCGACCTACATGGTCTATCTCTTCAAGCAGGGCACCTTCTACCCGTTCGTGCCCGAGAGCGGGGAGCGGCGCAACAACGAGATCGAGCTGCGCATCAAGAATGAGCTGGGAGACGAGCTTCCGATCGAGCCTCAACTCGACCGCTGGTTTCCAATGTGGGATCTACCGCTCTAGCTCAGCCGGAGGGAGTCGCCTTTGTGCGCGGCTCGAAGGGATCCCATGCCGGCTCGGACTCGCCGAGGAACTTGATGAATCGCTCAACGAGGCGATCTGGTGCCAACGTGCTCTCCGACGCGCCATGGTGCAGTACCGGTACGAGGGTCGATGGATGCCCCGCGGTCCATTCGACCTGATCATCGCGATTGAGTTGCTGCGCGAATACCCCGAGATCGCGTCGGAGTGGATGCTGCTTTGAGACGAACCGCACCCAGGTCTCGTACCGGTCGTAGTAGATGAAGCGCCGGCCCTGGCACACGAGAATCCGCGAGGCCGAGGTCGAGCTGTGCAGCGCATAGCTGTCGACACCGATGGGAACGCCCTCAACCGTATTCGAGGCGTTATGCGTCGAGGACACCTTTGATGCGTCCACCACGCACAGATCACTTTCGCGATGCTCCTCAAGCCTGATCTTCCCCGATACGAGATCATCCATCGTGACCAGAAAGCTCAGGCGCGGCCCGCTTGTGAGGGATTCGTAGCGCTCGGGTGACTCGATTATCCGTTGGAGCACGGCCAGCAAGGCTCTGTACGAGACCGTGGCTGCCCGCCCAGGCGTCACCGCCGAATCAACAAGGTCAACGATCGCAAGATCAGGATCTTGCATCAGAGCTTCGAGGGTCCATGCGATCTCTGCAGCCCGAGATGAACGCACGACTCCAAAATCACCAATCCGGGCAACCTCGATGAGCAGCTCGGCGTTTTCGATCGCGCGCTCAGGATCGGTCAGGAAATACAGACCGATGAGTCCGTCGATGTCGAGATGGTCATTGGTGACGACATCGGTCGATCGGTCCCAGGACGCCTCGTCTCGAAGATAGGCGTAGGCGATCTCGGCCGAGAGGTCGCGCCAGAGAGTTGTTGGAGTGGGACTGATCGGCCAGTGCGACAGCACCATCGCGCTGTTGGGCCGCGGGGCTCCGTCTACGACGATGTGCCGCTGATCCCCGAGTTCGTCGAGGCCGAGATAGCGGTACGCCGGAAACCGCGAATCTCTCGTCATCCCACGCACTCAGCAGATGGCATCGAGCTCTTTGGCAAGGGAGAGATCCGCATTCGTCACTCCACCAAGCGAGTGTGTGGAAAGTCGAAGCGTTACCACGTTCCAGCGGATGTCGACATCGGGATGATGGCCCAAACGGCTGGCAACTGCCCCGACGGAATTCACAAATTCAAGCGCAGCGTCAAAGTCGTCGCAACGTACGACGCGGACAAGCTCGCCGTCCTGATGCGTCCACGCGCCGCCGCGTATCGCCGAGGAGATTGCTACTGGATCGAGGAGCTCCACGACCCAACGCTAGCCCACGAGATCAGTTGCCTGACTCGAGATCAAGCTCGATGACTAGCGGTGCGTGATCCGAAGGTTGCGGTCCCTTCCGGGCGTCGCGGTCGATTCCGGCAAAACGCAACTGTGAGCGCAACGGGGCGCTTACGAGGCCAAGATCAATCCGCATTCCCCATCCCCGGTGAAATGATCCCCCCCGATAGTCCCACCAGGTGTAGAGCGCGTCCTCATCAGGGTGCAGCTCGCGAACCGCGTCATAGAGCCCCCACGCGCACAGAGCCTGAAGTGCCGCGCGCTCCTCTTCGGTCACATGGGTGGCGCCGACGAACTGGCTGATATCCCAGACATCGCGATCTTCGGGTGCGACATTGAAGTCTCCGAAGACTCCGACCATCTGGTCGGCAGAACACGTTGCCTCAAGATCATCCCGAAGATGTCCAAGCCACGCAAGCTTTGACTGGTAGTGCTCCGATTCGAGAGACCGTCCGTTGGGGACGTACACCGAGTAGAGCCTTATGCCACCACAGGTCGCGGAGATCACTCGACATTCACTCACCTCGGCGGGATCTTCGTCAAAGAATGCAGCCCTCGGATCCTCGATCCCGATTCGGGAGATTATCGCCACCCCATTCCACTGTGATTTTCCAAAGTGCACGCTCTCGTATCCAAGTTCATGGAAAGCCTGAGCGGGAAAGTCTTCGTCTTTACACTTGGTCTCTTGCAGCATGAGTACGTCAGGATGAACCTGCTCGATCCATTGGGCAACGCGCCCGATACGCGCCCGAAGCGAGTTCACGTTCCACGTTGCGAGCTTCATCTCTCCTTCACCGGCGCGAGGAAGAAGAGCATGTCGAGCTCGCAGCAGACTTCGCCGTCAACGGTGGCAACACCGTGACCCATGCCAGCGCGCGTCGAAATCCTGCCCATCTCGACCTCGAGGTCAAGGCGATCGCCGGGGACAACCTGCCGACGAAACCTCGCTCTGTCGATTCCCCCGAAAAGAGGAATGCGACCGCGAAAACGCTCGTCCGCCAGTACCGAGGCCGCCCCGAGCTGCGCGAGCGATTCGACCATCAATACCCCGGGGAGCGTTGGCCGACCTGGAAAATGACCGGCGAAGAATGCCTCCTCTCCCGTCAAGAGCCAGTAACCCTTGGCGCGCTCGCCAGCGACAAGTTCCGTGATCGCATCGACGAGCAGGAACGGCTTGCGGTGGGGAATCAGGTCTTCAATGTTCCACGCCGAGGTCACTTCGGCTCTCGTCTCCGGGGCGCTCCCGTCTTTGCGGCCGCCTTCTTTCCACCCGCCATTTTTCCCGGTGTCGCCCTTGGTGCCACACGGGGAGCAGCGGCTTTCTTGGCCGCCGGCGCCTTCTTGGCCCCCTTGGCTGCGCCACCAGATTTGGCCGAGGCCTCTCGTTGCGAGACACGCGGCGATGGCGCCTTCTTCGCCGAGGCAGTCTTCGTGGCAGGGGACTTCGCGGCCAGTTTGACAGGCGCTGACCTTGCACTTGCCTGCGCGACGCTTGCAACTCGCTTCGCTGGCGACCTCTTGGCGGGCTTCTTCACAGCAACTGGCTCCACGGGCTTTTCGATCTCCGAACCCGCGGATGTGCTCTTCGGCGCTCGCTGGCGCGTCCGACGCGGACGGTCTTCGACCTTCTGGCGCGAGGGAACGACGTCAGCGCTTTCGGCGATGACCTCGGGCAACGCAAGCTCTATTCCGCGGCGCTGGGGATCGAGCCCGCGGATGACAAACGTGCGGATCTCGCCACGCGAGAGAATCTCACGCGCGCTCCGCGGCGCAGGATTTCCTAGCCCCGAAAGCGGTGCGTAGCACTGCACGTTTTGATACCGGATGATCGCGCCATGTGAGGTGAAACTCTCAACTTCGGCCTCAATGGCCTCTCCCAGCGGGTGTGAGGCGATGAAGGTGATGAATGTCGTAGGGTCGTTCACGGCAGCAACAGAGGTTGCGACGCGGCGATGCGGCTGGGGCAAAACCTCGGTGCTCGTCCGCACCGATGACTTCTCCTCAATCGGAGGCTCAGGCGTCGTAACCTTCGCGCGCCGACTCGGAGGAGGTGTCTTCGGTTTTGGCATCGGAGGAAGATTCCGCACGCCGCGCACTGCAGCGCGGCTCTTGGATCCGCGGACCGGCGATCTCGGTATGAAGATCCAGCCGACGCCGGGAACCGGAGACGCGCCAAGCAACCGATCATCTTCGAAAAGCCAGGAATGATCGCCATGAAATTCCTGGAATGAGTCGTTTGAGAGCACGATCGCCTTCGATTTCTCGGCGATCTTGAGCACGAACGCATCTCCGCGGCCGATCGCCCCCGCTGGAGGTGAAAGGTACTTGCCCTTGGCCAACGCATCCTCGAAACGGTGAAGTTCCGACGCATCGATCCGATGTGCAAAGGTCGCGTCGACGACGACAGTGATCTCCGCCTTGGGATACTCCTTGCGGAGCTCTTCTAGGGCACTCTCGAGTTGATCAAGACTCGGTACGCTGCGGCCCTCGGTTGCAATATTCGATCCATCTACAACAATGCGCGATTTTGCCATGGATATTCAGTCAATCACTCCACTCGAGAGTTTCGGTGTTTCCGTCAAGATATGTCGAACAAAGATCGAGCAATCATCTGGTCCATTGCTCAAAGGTACGCCCTAGGCGTCAGGTGCGGCGCCAATTGCCTCGTCTAGAAGATACGCCACCTCAAGGTCGTGCAACACGTGCGAGCCGGTTGCCGGACTTGCCGCCGCGGCTCTCGATACGTGTCGGACCTTGAGCCCACCGCCGGAGCGCTTCAGGAGCCGCTCGAGCACGAAACTCCAAGAACCCATGTTGGCCGGCTCGTCTTGGAGCCAAATGAGTTCGGAGGCATTCGAATACCGGTCGATGACCGCGTCGAGCTCTTGCTCGGGCCATGGATAGAGCTGTTCGAGCCGCACAATTGCGCTGTGGGGGCCCCCCAGATTGGCTGCTCGCCGGGCATCTCTCCGGTCAAGCGCCTCAAAGGCAATCTTGCCAGAGCACAAGATGACGCGTTCGATGTTCGCTCTCTCGAGATCCGCGACCGATGGATCGTCGAGAACCTCGTGGAAAGAGCCGCTTGACAGCTCCGCCATCCGCGAACGTGCGGGTCTTGCGCGCAACAGGTACTTCGGTGACATGACGATCAGCGGGCGGCGCGAGGCATTATGTGAATGGGCGCGCAACAGGTGGAAATACTGGGCGGTCGTCGTCGGCTGGGCAATCGTCACGTTCGCGTTTGCGGCAGCAGCAAGATATCGCTCAAGTCGCGCAGAGGAATGCTCTGGCCCCTGTCCCTCGTAACCGTGTGGGAGCAACATCACGAGACCCGAGGTCTGGCCCCATTTCTCCTCCCCGGCGACAATGAAGTTGTCAATGATGATCTGGGCGCCGTTTGCGAAATCTCCGAACTGCGCCTCCCAGATAACCAATGAGTTCTTGCTCTCCACCGAGTACCCGTACTCGAATCCAAGCGCTGCGAACTCCGAAAGCAGCGAATCGTAAACCTCGAATGTTCCAAGACCGCTCCAGAGCTGGGAGAGGCTCGTCAAAGGGACATAGTCTGAGCCATCCTCATAGTCCACCAGGACTGAGTGTCGGTGCGAGAATGTGCCGCGACGCGCATCTTGGCCGATGAGCCGAATGTTGTGCCCTTCGATCATGATCGAACCGAACGCGAGCGCCTCGCCCGTCGCCCAATCGACCTCCCCGCTAGCGAGCAGCTCGTCGCGTTGTTCAAACTGGCGAACCAGCTTGGGGTGGACGTGGAATTCCTCTGGCCGCTTCGCGATCTGTTCGCTCATCGCGCTCAGAACGTATTGGTCGACCGAAGTGTCCTTTGGAAGTGGAGGTCTGGCGATCTCAACGTGCTCGGGAAGCCGGTCGAAATGCGGAACGGGAATTGCTCGAGTTCTCTCAAGCGCCTGGGCAAGATGCTCGGTGATCTTCGCAACGCTTTTCTCGACCTCTTCTGAGGTAACCACATTGCGCGCGATGAGCAGCTCCGCATAACGCGAGTTGACGGGCTGATGTTCCGCAATCACGCGGTACATGAGCGGTTGGGTGTAGCTCGGGTCGTCACCCTCGTTGTGGCCGTGTGTTCGATAGCAAACGAGATCAACAACGATGTCCCGAGAAAACGCTTGCCGATAGGAAACACAGAACCTTGCCGCGCGGACAACAGCCTCAGGGTCATCGGCATTGACGTGAATGATCGGTGCCTCGATGCTCTTCGCGATATCTGTCGCGTAATTGGTCGAACGCGCCGACGAGGGAGGGGTTGTGAATCCGATCTGGTTGTTGATGACGAGATGGATTGCTCCGCCAATGGCGTAAGCGGGGAGGCGTGAGAGGTTGAGTGTCTCCGCGACTACGCCCTGACCGGCAAAGGCGGCATCTCCGTGCATCAACAGTGTCACAACATCGCCTGTTGTGTCCTCAACGCGTCGATCGCGCTTCGCGCGGACCACTCCTTCGACAACCGAGCTGACCGCCTCCAGGTGTGAGGGGTTCGGCACGAGTGACACGGGAATCGCATGTCCATCGAGCCCAGTCCAGACTCCGGATCCGCCCTTGTGGTACTTCATGTCCCCTGAGCCATCGACGGACAGTGGGTCGAGATTTTGCTCGAAATCGGCGAAGATCTCGTCGGCAGGCTTGCCGATGACATTTGCCAGAACGTTCAATCGTCCACGATGTGACATTCCGAGCACTGCCTCGCCGACACCCTCCTGCGCGCTCGCGAGCAGGACGGTGTCGATGAACGGGATTGCCGAAGTTCCGCCCTCCAGACCAAAGCGCTTCTGCCCGACGTATCTCGAGTGCAAGAACGTCTCGAACGTCTCTGCCTGATTGAGCCGTTCGAGGATGTATCGCTGCTCGTCGGAACTCAACGGCGCAGACTCCGTCTCGGCCTGGTGCGCGATCCAGCGGCCCTCATCGCCGCGCTGGATGTGCTTGTACTCGACCGCGATCGTTCCGCAATATGCTCCCCGGAGGATCTCGAGGATCTCTCTCAAAGTCGCTGTCGACCTGTCGCCAAGGTCGGGACAGAGAAACACCCGATCAAGATCCCACGCGCTCAGGCCGTACGTCGCGAGGTCAAGCTCCTCGGGCAATTCGGTCTCGGCGACGGAAATAGGGTTGATCGCCGCGATGCGATGTCCATGAACGCGGTAAGCCTCAATCAGTGATGCGACAGCGAGCTGCTTCTTGTTCGAAACATCTCCCGATTCCCTGGCTCCCACCTCTCCGGAGTCGCGCGTCAGATGCACCGGCGCGCCGGGCACGCCGAGGGAGGAGAAGACATCTTCGTAGAATCCCCGTGAGCCGACCAAGAATTCATCGACATATTTCAAGAAGAGTCCGGACTCCGCGCCCTGGATAATTCGATGGTCGTAGGTCGATGTGAGGGTGACAACCTTTCCAACTCCGAGCGACGCAAGGATCTCGGGGTCCGTGGCGCGGTACTCGACGGGAAAATCGAGCGCTCCCACGCCGATGATCGCGCCCTGACCCCTCATCAAACGCGGCACCGACTGGGTCGTCCCCAAAGTGCCGGGATTGGTGATTGTCATCGTCACCCCGGCAAAGTCCTCGACTGCCAGCTTGTTCTCGCGCGCCTTTTTCACCAGCTCCTCATACGCGTTGACAAACCCGGCAAAATCCAATGTATCGGCCATCTTTATCGCCGGGACAAGGAGGGAACGGCCGCTGGCGCGCTCGATGTCGATTGCGATTCCAAGACCCACATGCTCGTGCCGGATTACGCCCGGTGTCCCCTTACCGTCGTAGTCGTCGACAAATGTGGCATTCATGGAGGGAACGAGCTTGACCGCCCGAACCAACGCATACGCAATGAGATGGGTGAAGCTGATCTTCTTTCCCTTGGTCTTTGACAGAAAATCATTGATGATGACGCGATTGACCTCGAGAACCTTTGCAGGCGTGGGATGCACGCTCGTCGCCGTCGGAACACTGAGGCTCGCGACCATGTTCTCGACGATGCGTGCCGCCGCGCCGCGGAGGGGAGTGACCGCTTCATCGACAATGACTGGTGCGGCCACCCGAGCGCTCTCGGGAACCACAGCGGTCGGGGCCCCGGGCGCAGCACCGAGTGGCACAGCGGGCGGTACTGCGATGGGAGCGTGCGCACCATTGGTCAATGTCGGTGGGCTCGCGGTCGCCACAGAGTCGCTGATGGATATTCTCGCGGCCGGTTGCGAAACTCCGCCTGCGAAGAATGT
>DAIDIA010000280.1 GCA_027459565.1 Acidimicrobiaceae bacterium
ATTCTGGCGAGAAGCTCGAGTACTTCGACCAGGCGAGCGGCGAGCGCTACGTGCCCTATGTCATCGAACCCGCAGCGGGAGCGACCCGGACGATGATGGCATTCCTGATCTCTGCGTACGACGAGGACGAGGTCGGCGGGGAGAGGCGAACCGTGCTCCGACTCCATCCACACATTGCGCCCTATCAGGTCGCCGTCTTGCCGCTCTCGAAGAAAGAGACCCTCACTCCCCTTGCCCGCGAGGTGCTCGGAGTGCTCAAGGGCACATTCATGTGCGAATACGACGACACCCAGTCGATCGGTCGCCGCTATCGCCGCCAGGACGAGATCGGCACCCCGTTGTGCGTCACGATTGACTTTGACAGCCTCGATGACGGAGCCGTCACGGTGCGCGACCGTGACACGACCGAACAGCGGAGGATCGCCATTAGCGATCTCGTCGGCAAGATCGCCGGATACCTCGCGCGACCCTTTGCCGATCCCCGCCCCTTGCGGAGCTCGTCCGACTAGCTCGCTGGCCATTTGCGCCACATCGGCCCAAACGAACGGGCGGTAGTCTGACCGCCCGAAACCGAGACGTCCACACGCGTGAGGAGGTACCGTTCGCATCATGGCGATACCCGAGGAGGACGTGGCGAGAGTCCGCGAGGCGACCGACATCTCCGCGCTCATCGGGGGATACACCGCACTCAAGCGCGTCGGACGGCGATATGTCGGGCTGTGTCCCTTCCATTCGGAGAAATCTCCCTCATTCAGCGTGAATGTCGAGGAGGGGCTCTTCTACTGCTTTGGCTGTCAGGCCTCTGGCGATGCGATTTCGTTCGTGCGCCAGATCGAGCACTGTGATTTCGTCGAGGCGGTCGAACAGCTCGCCGGGCGCGCGGGCATCACGATCCGCAACGATCAGGAGGCTGCGAACGACGCAACACGCGGACATCGCCAGGCGCTCTACGAGGCACTGAACGCAGCGGCCGATTTCTACCATCACTATCTGTTGGAGAACGCGGAGGCGGGCGCGGCACGACGCTACCTGCGCGCGCGCGGCTATGACGGCGCGGTGGTACGCGAGTTCCGCCTCGGATTCGCACCACGGGGTTTCGACCAACTCGCGCAGTCACTGAAGCTTCCGGCTTCGATCCTCAAAGAGGCCGGTCTCGCGTACGAGAACAGCCGACAGAAGATGCAGGACGTGATGCGAGAGCGGGTGATCTTCCCGATCTGTGACCCAATGGGGAAGGTGATCGCACTTGGCGGACGCGTGCTGCCCGACGAATTGCGCAAGAACACGCAGAACCCGGGACCGAAGTACCGCAACTCCCCCGAATCGCCGATCTACTCCAAAAGCTCGACGCTCTATGGGCTCAACTGGTCGAAGGCCGAGATTGCGAAGACTCACGAGGTCATCGTCTGCGAGGGCTACACCGACGTCATCGGCTTCTCGACGATCGGCATTCAACGCGCGGTCGCGACCTGTGGGACCTCGCTCACCGAGAGTCACTTCAAGCTGCTCTCGCGTTTCGCGAAACGCGTCATTCTGTGTTTTGACCAAGACAGTGCGGGACAAAATGCCGCGGCGAGGCTCTATGAGTTCGAACGACGACACGAGGTCGAACTGCTCGTCGCGGCGATGCCCGTCGGTGCCGATCCGGGCCAGCTCGCGAACGATGACCCCGAGGCGCTCCGATCGGCGGTCGCCTCCGCTCGACCATTCCTCGGGTTCCGCGTCGACAGAGCGCTTGGCGCCTTTGATCTTTCCAACCCCGAGGGCCGCACACGCGCCGCCGAGGCTGCGATCGACGCGATCGCGGAGCATCCAAATGATCTTGTCCGCGACCAGTATCTGCTCGAGGTCGCAGACCGCACACACCACGACCCTGCCCGACTTCGTCAGATGCTCGAGACCCAGCGGATCAAAGCGAACACCGAGAAGATCTCGGGAGCCGGCGGGGCGCCCACGCAAGAGCGCAACCCGCGATACGGCCCCGGAGTGGAGATCCGCGAGCGCGAGATCCCCAACTTCGACCGAGACGACGAGAGCAGCGGGCCCCCGGTGCGGCGGGGTCCAGACCCCCGGGCCTCTCGCGCTGGACGCGACGGCCTCATGCTTGCGATCCACCGCCCCGAGGACGTCACGGATTGGATCGACGAGGTGCTCTTTCTCGACGTCACCCAGCGTCGAGCATTCCAGGCGCTTTGTCGCGCGGACGAACTACATCAGGCGATCGACCTCGCAGAGCCCGATGCCGCTGAACTCCTGCGACGGCTTGTCGTCAGCGACGGCGCCGCGGATATCGACGCGCATGGCACGCTCATCGAACTCGTCCGGTCCGCAGCCTCGCCGGCGCTGCGTGACCTCGAGGTCGAGGCACGGCTCCGAGCCGACGACATCGCCGCCTTCACCGAGGCATCGGCCAAGAGTCGATGGCTCAAGGCAGAACTCGAGACGCTTAGAGATCCCCCGGAATCGAGCGAACTCGCGATGGGAGCATTCGAGAGCGCGATGCGGATTCTCTCGTGGCTGCGCGAGACCTATCCGGCGGAGAGCCGGTCCTGAGCACGCCTCCCTTGTGCGGCCTGCTCGGGCCGGATGTGGCGCCTCGCCATGCACTGCTATCGTGCTGAGAGCATTCCGGGGTAGCTCAATTGGCAGAGCATGCGGCTGTTAACCGCAGGGTTGAGAGTTCGAGTCTCTCCCCCGGAGCAACGGACTGCAACTCGGACTCACCGGATTTTGACGGCGTCTCGTTGCCGGGCCATCTCGATGCTCGCGATCGTTGACCGATGACAACGGCACCTCAAACGTCTGGGCAGCCGAGGTTCAGGAGGCGATGCTGTACCGGATGTGGGTGGCTTTGGGTTATCGATCGCTCATGCGATCTTCAACTCGATCCTCTCCGACACGACCTGAATGCCTCCGTCCACGGCCACAAATCACCGGGACCGGATGATTTTGCACCTCGTCGAGGACACCACCTCAGATGCCGCCCGCGAGGCGACCCGTCTCAGGGCGCGTCCCCTGAAATCGGTCGCTTCACCCAACAGATAGGGTGAAGTCGTGGTTGACGCTCACAATCTCGCGGCGCAGTTTCGACTTGATGGTCGAGTTGCCATTGTCACGGGCGCATCGTCAGGTCTCGGCCGTCGTTTTGCAATAACGCTCTCACAGGCCGGCGCAGCAGTCATCCTCGCGGCCAGGCGTGACGAGAAAATTAATGAACTCGCCGCACAGCTCACGAGTGCCCTCGCGGTGCAAACTGATGTTCGTGACGACAGTCAACTCGAACATCTCGTCAAGACGACCGTGGAGCATTTCGGCCGAATTGACGTACTCGTGAACAATGCCGGCATCGTCAACGTCGCGCCTGCAGGGGATGAACGGCCGGAGGACTTTCGCCGGGTGATCGACGTAAACCTCGTGGCACCCTTCGTACTCGCCCAGCTCTCGGCCAGTCAGATGCTCGCTCAGGGTGGAGGATCGATCGTGAACATTGCATCCGTACTTGGCTTGGTCGGATCAGGCAGGATTCCCCAGGCAAGCTATGCCGCGAGCAAGGGTGCAATGATCAACCTCACCCGCGAGCTCGCAGCGCAATGGGCGACGAAGGGTATCCGCGTTAATGCGATTGCACCAGGATGGTTTGAGTCGGAGATGACCGGGGAGATGCTGGCGAGCAAATCCGGCCAAGAGTGGGTACGACGATCAACCCCACTTGGAAGGCCAGGCGCCGTTCACGAACTCGATGGTGCGTTGATTTTCCTTGCGAGCGACGCGAGTAGTTATGTGACCGGGCAAGTTCTCACTGTCGATGGAGGTTGGACAGCAATCTGACAGGCAATATCGCCGTGCGACGTGCGGTGTACCACCTTGCTCTTCAGTAGAGATCCTGACGGTCTTCTCGCTGTTGCCACAGAGATCCAAGAGAGGTTCGTGGAACTCCACGCTCTCACAGATGCGCAGGCTCGGTTCACGTACACAGGGCCATCACGCCGTTCTGATCAAAGAACACTGGGTGGGGTCCCGTCATACGGACTGGGATGGGAGATGAGGCAACAGGGGCGCCAACAGGGGCCGGGGCCGGGGCAGGAGCGGGATAAATGCCGGGCGCGGCGAGTCCCGCAGCCGCAAGCGCGGCCGGGGCGGGGGCCGGCGCCAACACAGGCGCGGGAGCTGGAGCCAATAGTGGCGCGGGAGCTGGGGCCAATTC
>DAIDIA010000281.1 GCA_027459565.1 Acidimicrobiaceae bacterium
TGATCTCGGAGCGCTCCTCGTCGAGGCGTCTCAGTGCAAGCGACGCGGAGCGCCCCGCACCCGCGACTCCCGCGGAGAAGATCAGGTCGCGGACGCTCTCGTCGTGGAGGCGCTCGGCCTCGGCGAGCTCGTCGAGCCCGAACGCAAAGATCGATTCGAAGACCTTTCGATCGGTGTGCCCGAGAATGCCGGAAAGCTCCGATGCAGATGAGGGGGCGCCGGAGTCCTTCGTGATCGATACGGCCTTGCCAACGTGCCGCTCGATCGTAAAGACCGATCCGTGGTCGTCGCGAAGCGAGATTGACCCTCCGTGCCTTCCGCCAGCGAGCGGTTCGCGATAGCTCTTCGGCGAGCGCCGGTCGGCAAAGCCGTACAGGACGCCGCGCACAAAATCGAGCAGTGTGGACTTCCCAGTCTCGTTGTCGCCGAGCACAATGTTGAGACCGTCATGGAGCGGTCCAATATCTTGATCGGACAGTGTGCCGAAACCGTCGACGTGGATGTGGGAGAACCGCATCAATCTCCAAGGATTTCGTCGAGTGCGCGCAACCGGGCCTCTGTCACAAGGTCGACCGCGAAATCCGGATCGTCCATGAGCACAAGGAACTCTCTCTTCAGGCCTCTCGGTATGGCGGCGGCAACCTGCTTGAGCATTGCCACTCGCGCATCGTCGTTGCGCAGATATTCATCGGTGAGACGGAGGACATCACCGGCAAAATCTCCGCGCGCTCGGATCTCGTCAAGGTCGACTGCCGGTTGCGTCCGATCGACGATCTGCTCCCACCAGCAAAACGGAGCGGCCGCAGGGGGCCGCGCACGGAGCGTCGCAAGGATCTCTCCGAGCGCATCCCCACGGGCGAGTTCAGCGTGGAGCTCGCTCCTTCCGACAAGCGTCACGCGCAAGATGATCGATCTCGACTCCGCGCGGGCGAGCGACTCTTGTTCAACGTGTCGAAGGTTTTCGACGAGCTCGATGATCGATTCGATTTGACTGGTGTCGATCTCTCGCTGGACGAACCGGATCTCATCGCAGGCGACGAATTCAGGATCGTCGATGACGTTGTCGGCGACGTTGATGACGTACACGCCCTTGGCCCCGGTCTCGTTCATTGAGCGCGCCTGGGTGTTGCCGGGATAGACGATCCATGGATCGCCCGGAGCACCGTCTCCATGGAGGATGCGTCGGTCGTGGACGTGTCCAAGCGCAAGATAATCAAGTCCGGTATCGAGGAGGTCTTTGATCGAGCACGGACTGTAGTTCGAATGCACACTCGGAGACCCTTCGACATTGCAGTGGAGGAGCCCGATGTGGATGCCGGGTCCCTCGGGGCGGCGGTAGAGTCTCGCGAGGTTCTCGGTTGTCGACCGCTCCTTGAAGCTCAGCCCCTGCACAGTTGCGATCTGCACGTTGTCGCGGATCACGGGGACGACAGCTGGGGCCGACAGGTGGTCATCGACGGCCGGGAAGATGGTCACGAGCTCCGGCCATGACGAAGAGATCGCAGACCAACCGGTGTCGAGCGGGGCGTGGTTGCCGTGAACGATGAAACTCGCGATTCCCGCGTCGCTGAGGTTCTGGAGACCATCGAGGAACTCAATCTGTGCGCGCAACCCGCGCTCCGCGCCGTCGTAGATGTCTCCGGCAAACAGCACGAAGTCCACCTTGCGGGAGAGAGCAATCTGGACGACCGCCTCGAAGGCGCGCAGTGAGGCGTCGCGCAGCGCCGCCGCGACAAAGGGCGCGCTCGCCGCGACACCCGAGAAGGGGGTGTCGAGATGGAGGTCCGCTGCGTGCACGAACGAGAATGTTCCGGGTGCTTTCACCACGATGACGAGAGTATCTGCAAGATGTGACAGATGTCGCCATTGAGCCCGCAGTTGCGCCTGTACGATTCACGGGTCAATCGAATCTTGGTCAAGCGATCGTGGAAGACGGGCGCGGCGACCGAGATGGTTTGTTGCGACGGCAAGGATGCCGTCATGACCAAGGAGCGACGTTCATGACGGACAACCGGGCATCCCAAGGTGTCAGTCGCCGCTCGGTCCTGATCCTCTCTGGCATCCGTTCAACCCCCGAGAAGGTCATCGCTCTCCTTGGCGCGCTCGTCGGACTCTTCGGTCTCTTCATCCGCATCTGGTCACTCGGTCGCCATGCAATCAACGCGGACCAGGCCGTCGTCGGCCTGATGGCCCATCAGATCCTCCACGGACATTTCTCTGCCTTCTACTGGGGCCAGAACTACGGCGGGGGAGAGCCCTATGCCGTCGCGCTGGTATTTGCGATCTTTGGACAGTCGACATTCAGCCTCGGCATGACGCCGGTGCTGCTCGATCTCGTTGCGGCCATTCTGGTCTGGCGCATCGGACGACGGCTGTTCGACAACCGGATCGGCCTCGAGGCGGCGCTCCTCTTCTGGATCTTTCCCGAGGTCTATATCTGGCAGTCGACGATTGAATACGGCTTCCGCTGGTTCGTCCTCGATCTCGGTCTTGGCGCGACGCTGCTTGCCCTGCGATACCTCAACGGCGAGACGCGGCACGCACCTGTCGAGATCTTCGGAGTCGGACTCCTGCTGGGAGCGGGTTGGTGGGGATCTCCCGAGATCATGTACTTCGTCCTCCCGATCGCGATCGGTTTTTGCTTCCGGGTGTTCCGACAGCATTTTCGTGTGTCGCTGTCGCACCTCGCACTGGTAGTCGCGGGAGCACTTCTCGGGGCAAGCGCATGGCTCGAGTTCAACATCGGACATCACTTCCTCTCGCTGCATTCGGGGGTCCAGCCAGATCCGGGGATCCTCCATCATCTCCAGGTCTTCGTTGCGCACACCCTGCCGATGCTCATCGGACTGCAGCTTCGCGTCTCGGGGAACTGGCTCTTCGGGAGTGCGATCGGGCCGCTCGTCAATGTCATCGCGATCGGAGCCGGAGTGGTGGTGCTCGCCCAGCTCGTCCGGAGGAGAGAGGCGATCGGACTCGTGATCTTCTGCGTCACGGGGCCGATCGTCTTTGGGCTGTCGCCATTCACCTGGTACTGGGCCGATGGACGGTACGCGGTCTTCCTCGCGCCTGCAGTCGCGCTCATGGTCGTTGTCTCGATTCGCGAGTTGCTCGCCGTGGAGCCGATCGCGCGCGTGGTCGGAAAGTGGAGCGATCTCGTTCGACCGGTCGTCGCAATCGCTCTCGGCCTCTCGTTGACGCTGACTGCAGCCTCGCAGCTCACCCCATATCATCCAAACGGCGTCTCCGAAACAGGGGGTGCGACCTGGACCTCATGGACGGCTGATCCGTCGGCGGGTCTCTCGGTCATCGCCCACACCCTCGCGGGTGCGGGAGTCCGCGATCTCTACGCGGGCTATTGGGTCGCCTATCCGCTGATGTTCGCCTCCAAGGGAGCAATCGTCGCCTCGGATATCTCCTACGTGCGCAATCCGGGTTTCCTCGCGACCATCGAGGCCGACCACAGCGCGGCGTGGCTCTTCCTCGATCCGTCGAAATACCGCTACGGTGTCGCGCTCACCGGTGTTTCGTTGATGGATCCAAGTTGTGCTGCACTCTCTGACCGGTGCCTGCTGCCCTCGAGATTCATCGAATATCTGTCGAGGAACCACATCGCGTATCGCAGCGACTACATCACCCCGTTCATCGCGATCATCCCGGCTCGCCCGGTCTCGCCTGTGGCTATCAGCACGGCCTTTCACCTGCGTGCGGCCTATGTCGTGCCGCGATCGCCGTAGAGCGTGAACCAAGGATCAGCGGGCTTGGCACTACGCTAGCGAGAGACGATTTGGAGAGTGCAATGGGATTTGATCTACACGGGCTCATGGCCGAGCGCGCAGGCGAGAACTTCAAGCTTTACAGCGAGAAGCTCAACCCACAGCTCGTCCGCGTGCTCCGATCGATTGGGTTTGACCGCCTCTACACGCGCGCCGAGGGCGCGTACCTGTTCGACGACAAGGGTGCAAAGTACCTCGACTTCCTCGCGGGATTCGGCGTCTTTTCCATCGGTCGAAGCCATCCGGTCCTCAAGAAGGCGCTGCATGACGCGATTGACGCGGACCTACCGAGTCTCATCCAGATGGACGCCGCGCTTTTGCCGGGCCTGCTCGCGGAGGCGCTGCTTGCGCGTTGTCAGGACAACATGGGTCGGGTGTACTTCTCCAACTCTGGTGCGGAATCCGTCGAGGCCGCTTTGAAGTTCGCCCGCTATGCGACCAAGCGCCCGCGTGTCCTCTACTGTGACCACGCCTTCCATGGCCTGACCTACGGGCCCCTCTCGGCAAATGGCGGCGCGGAGTTCAGGAAGGGTTTTGGTCCCTTCCTGCCCGGATTTGCTGAGGTCCCCTTTGGCGATGCGGACGCGCTGATGCGCGAGCTCTCCAAAGGAGATGTCGCGGCGTTCATCTTCGAACCCATACAGGGCAAGGGCGTCAACATGGCCCCCGCCGAGTATTTCGCGCGGGTGCAGGCGCTCTGCGCGCAGTACGGGACGCTCGTCGTCGCGGACGAGGTCCAGACCGGCCTCGGACGCACCGGCAGGATGTGGGCACACGAGCACTACGGGATGCGCCCGGATATCATCACGACCTCAAAGGCGCTCTCTGGTGGATACATCCCCGTGGGAGCGATGATCTGCTCGACGGAGATCTCCGACGCGGTGTATTCATCGATGGAGCGGGCGCTTGTGCATTCGTCGACGTTCAAGAACAACCAACTCGCGATGGTCGCGGGGCTCGCGACGCTCTCGGTGATCGACGACGAGAATCTCGTCGAACAGGCGCGGATCACCGGAGAGGCCTTCCTCGAGGCACTCGCTCCGCTCGTCGACCGCTACGAGTTCTTCCACTCGGTTCGCGGCAAGGGACTGATGATCGGTCTCGAATTCGGCGAGCCGAAGTCGTTCCGGCTGCGGTCGAAGTTCAAGATGCTGGAGATGGCGCACAAGGGTCTCTTCTCGCAGCTCATCGTGGGGCCGCTCTTCCAGAGACACGGGATCTTGACCCAGGTTGCCGGTGACGAGATGAACATCGTCAAGCTGCTCCCGCCACTCATCTGCACCCAGGCGGAGGTCGATTACTTCGTCGCGGCGCTCGACGATGTCCTGAACGACGCGCATCGCAATTCGTCGCTGATCTTCGAGTTTGGCAAGACGCTCGTAAAAGCATCGCTGCAGCGCAGCTAGCGCGAATGTTCTCCAGTTCCCAGCGACGCCAACTCCCGATGAGGATCGGCGCTGCGCTCGCAGGCATCGCCGCCGCCCTCCTGATCGCGGCGTGCGGAACGACGACGGCACTGCCGACGACAACGACGACGACAACGACAACGCTGCCGCCCTCGGTCGAGGTGCTCGCGACCACACCGATCGGCAGCGCTGCGTTCGAGGGACCGGTGTACCGGATCGCGGTTCCACTGCTCGCGAACGGGTCCAACACGCTTCCGGTGCGTCCGGTCACAAGGCGAACGACTGCGGGAACGGTGAAGATCGCGTACCGCCAGTTTGGATCCGGCCCGAACCTCGTCCTTGCAATGGGAGAACACGGTTCGATGACCTGGTGGGACCCCACATTTCTCAACGCGCTCGCCCAGAGCTATCGGGTGACGATCTTCGACGCTCCCGACGTTGGCTATTCAGCGGGAACGCCTCGGGCTCCGAGCATCGAGACCTATGGGGACCTGATGGCGGGCATGATCGCCTCGCTCGGCCTCGGAAATGTCACCGTCTTGGGATGGGGCATGGGCGGCGAGGCGGCGCTCTCGCTCGCGGAACGCCACCCGAAGATCGCGGTCTCGCTCGTACTCGTCGACACCACGGCGGGCGGGCCCGCCTCGGTGCGACCCCTCGCCTCCGCCTCGAGCGTCATCGGCACCGCGACCTCGACGATGATCGAGCTCTCGCGGGTGATGTATCCATCGACGACGGCCGGTGAGACCGCACGCCGCGCCTGGTTGGCCAACATCGCCAATCTCGCGCCTGACGACGTGCTCTTCGCGACGGTCGCCGCCCAGGCAGCCGCCCAGGACGCGTACTTCCGCGATGACCGGGTGGCAAGGCTCCTGTCGTCGATCACCGTTCCGACCTTGATCTTCCAGGGCGCCCAGGACGCGATCATTGCCAAACAGAATGCCGAGCTGCTCGCGACGAGCATCCCGGGAGCTCGGATCACCGTTGTTCCGGATGCCGGTTACGCGGCACTGTTCCAGGACAGCGCGATATTCCTGCGCGACCTCTCCGCGTTCATGGAGCGCGTTGGCAAGGTCACTACGACAACGTCAGGCAGCTAGGTCGAGATGACGACAGTCGGTATCCTGCTCGGCGCCGGAGAGGGATCGCGCTTTGTCGGGCCGGTTCACAAGCTGCTCGTGCCGCTCGGTAACAAGACCGTCGTGCGTTGGTCGATCGATGCGCTCATCGGCGCTGGCCTCGATGCGGCGGCGATCGTCGTCGGAGCCATCGATCTCGTCGAGGAGGTACCGGCTGCGATGGCGATCATCGAGAACCCCAACTGGAGGACGGGTCAGGCGACCTCTCTCGAACTCGCGGTCGCCTATGCCAAGCAACACGGACATGACGCACTCGTGGTGGGACTTGCGGATCAGCCACTCGTCCCGTCGAGCGCCTGGCGAGCGGTGGCGAGCGTGCGAACGCATCCGATTGTCTCCGCGAGCTTCGCGGGGCGTCGGCGTCCCCCTGTGCGTCTCGCGAGCGAGGTGTGGGGGCTCTTGCCGCGAGACGGCGACGAGGGCGCTCGCGTCCTCATGGGCGCCCACCCGGAGCTGGTGGTCGAGGTCGCCTGCGACGGTGAACCGATTGACATCGATGTCACCGATGACCTCGCGCATGCGCGGGAGATCCTTGCCCGTCGCTTCGGTGACGATGCATCTCGCCAAAGGGGGTCCGATGTTCGACCCTGAGGGATCCTCCCGTCGATCTCGCGATCCCAGGCCGCCGATGCGCGATCGAACTCGCGCGATCACTCGGGCCAAGGGGCTTGTACCGGGAGCTGTCGGCGTCGCTCTCATCCTCGGAACGGCACTGTTCCCGGGTCTCGCGCGAGCGTCGACGTCGCCATCGCACGCGGACTTAAGGGCGGGTGGCGCGGTCAACGTACTCTATGCATCCTCGCTCCAGAACATATTCGAACGCGCGATCGGCCCTCGATTCCATCGCGCCACGGGATACGACTTCGTGGGTTATTCAGGCGCCTCCGGAGTGCTCGCGAACGAGGAGAAGGCGGGAGTCATCCGCGGCGATGTGTTTGTCTCGGCCGCATCTTCGGTGAACGGCGCGCTTGAGGGTCGAGCCAACGGCGACTATGTGAGCTGGTTCATCGTGTTCGCGAACTCTCCACTGGTGATCGGGTACAACCCCCACAGCGCGTTCGCCAACGCGCTCAAGACGCAGCCGTGGTACCGGGTGATCGCGCGGTCGGGGTTCCGCATCGGCCGTACCGATCCCATGGTCGACCCCAAGGGAAAGCTGACCGTCTCGGCGGTGACCGCGGCCGAGAGGCGTTATGGCGCGTCCGTTGTCGGATCGGTGATCGCCAGCGCGTCAGACGTCTATCCCGAACAGACACTCGTCGGCCTGTTGCAGTCGGGCCAGCTCGATGCGGGATTCTTCTATCGGTCCGAGGCGAGGGCCGCGGGGATTCCCTACGTCTCACTCGGCACGATCCATTTCGACGCGACCTACACCATCGCGCTCTTAGCGAGGGGGCCGAACCGCCTGGCCGGGGAGAGCTTCGTGCACTTCGTGCTTGGGTCGACGGGTCGCGAGCTTCTGAGCGGTGCCGGGTTGAGTGTCGTGCGGCCAAGGCTGTTCGGATCGCGGAGCCT
>DAIDIA010000282.1 GCA_027459565.1 Acidimicrobiaceae bacterium
GCTCTCCGAGAGGCATCTCTCTACTGCGGTTCCAGGCGCGCTCGCAGTCGGCGCGTTGGCGGGCGGCGCGCTCGCGAGCGATGCGACGGTCCCGATGCGCGCCCCCCAAGGTGACGCAACGAGAAACCTTGGAATGGCCACGACAGCAGTAATGCCCTCCCATCCCCAACCGTCCTCCGGATTGGCCGCACGGTTCAACATGCGAGGCAGTGGTCGCCATCGCCTCCTCGGGGTCCTCGGTGGCATCTTGGCACTCGGGCTGCTCGCCGGTCTGGTCCTATCCGGCGCCGTCTTTGGATCAAAGCCCCGAGGTCTCAACCACGCACCCACTACGACACTCCACCCATCGACCACGCTCCACCCCACGACGACTGTCGCGCCACTGACGGTGTCTCGGATTGCAAGCGATCTCGTTGCGGCCATCGGGGCCGGTGAGTCCGCGGGAACCATTGGCAAGGCCGCAGGGCGCCAGCTCGTAACGCAACTCCAGCCCCTGCTCTTCGCGCCGGCGAACGGTTCTAATGCGACGCAGGTGCAACAGTTCGACCAGTTTGTGGCGAGTTTCGACCAGGCGGTGGTGAACGGACAGATTGTCGGCGCGGCGACGGTGAGCCAGCTCACGGGTTCCATTGACGCCCTGGCGCAGGTGCTGCACACCGCGGTTCCGACGACGACGACGGTGCCCACGGTACCTCCAGGTCCCGGACAGAATGGACACGGCCATGGAAACGGTCACGGAAACGGGGACTGAGCCGCTGGGTGTTGCGCGCCACCCAGTCTGCCCTTGGCGAACGTAATTATTTTGCATGACCTAATTTGAATGTCGTGATCCTGCTTCGGCGCGAGGCCGTTCTCCGAGAGGCGCGATGGGGAACCGTCCGCATTGGCGCGGAATCCCGAGAGTTCGTGGGCGCACCGCCGTTTCGGTCTGGTATCTCCGGTGTGATCGATCACGCGGTCTCCCGGCACCGCCCGCGTCGATCGCCGCGCATCTCCTGTGAGCTCGCCGGGGAGGCCGGGCAGTGCTGACCCGATTGCTCCGAACCTCATTGCGGCCATATCTCGGTCAGATCGTGCTCGTCGTCGCCCTGGTCGCCATCGGCGCGGTGGGCAACCTCTATCTTCCGAATCTCAATGCGGACATCATCAATGGCGGTGTCATCAAGGGAGACCTGCATTACATCTTGCGCACCGGCGCATGGATGCTTGCGATCACCCTGGCTCTCGGTCTGCTCGCGGTGGTGGGAGTGTATTTCGCATCGAAGATCGCGATGCGATCCGGAGCAGATATCCGGGCGGCGGTATTCGCACGCGTGCAGACGTTCTCTGCACACGAGATGAACCGGTTCGGCACTCCATCATTGATCACGCGCAACACGAACGACGTCCAGCAGGTGCAGATCTTCGTGCTGACGGCATTGACCATGATGGTGACGGCGCCGATCATGAGCATCGGCGGAGTGCTCATGGCAGTTCACGAGGGTGCTGCCCTCACGCCACTTCTCGGTGTATCGATACCGCTGCTGGCGGTCGTCATCGGAATCGTCTTGAAGCTCGTGGTTCCACAGTTCCGCTCGATGCAGGGAAAGATCGACCGGATCAACCAGGTCCTGAGAGAGCAGATCACCGGAGTTCGCGTGATCCGCGCGTTCGTGCGCAATGACTCGGAGGACGCGAGGTTCAAACGCGCAAACGTCGACCTCACTTCGACTGCGCTCCGGGTGAACCGGATCTTCGCGCTGACGATGCCAACGGTCATGCTGATCATGACCCTGTCGAGCGTTGCGGTCATCTGGTTCGGTGGGCGCCTTGTCAATGAGGGATCGATGCCGATCGGGAACCTCACGGCGTTCCTGACCTACATCATGCAGATCCTGATGTCGGTGATGATGGCCGTGATGATCGCGATTCTCGCTCCGCGTGCAGTCGCGAGCGCAGAACGTATTCTCCAGGTACTCGATACCGAGCCGACGATCCGCGATCCAGAGCGCCCGATCAAGGTGCGAGATGTCAGTGGTGAGGTCGAATTCGTGGACGTGAGTTTCGGTTATCCCGGGAGTGAACGCCCCGTGCTGAACCACCTCAATTTCACCCTCCATCCCGGGGAGACAAGCGCCATCATCGGCGGCACGGGGAGTGGAAAATCGACATTGCTCAACCTCATCCCGCGATTCTTCGACGTCTCCTCGGGAACGCTTCGCGTCAATGGCGTCGACGTGCGCGAGCAGCAACTTGAGGAGCTCTGGTCGACGATTGGTCTCGTTCCCCAGACGGCGTACCTCTTCCGAGGAACCGTCGCCGACAATCTCCGCTTCGGCAGTCCGGGAGCGAGTGACGAAGAGCTCTGGCGCGCACTCGAGATTGCCCAGGCGCGCGATTTTGTCGCGAGCATGCCCGGTGGACTTCTCGCGCCGATTGACCAGGGAGGTACCAATGTCTCCGGGGGACAGCGCCAGCGACTCTCGATTGCGAGGGCCCTCGTGCGAAAGCCCGCGCTCTACCTCTTCGATGACTGCTTCTCCGCGCTCGACGCGCAGACCGATTCACGTCTTCGCTCCGCGATCAAGGCAACCTCCCAGGAGGCGGCGGTGGTGATCGTTGCCCAGCGGGTGAGCACGATCATGCACGCCGATCGCATCATCGTGCTGGACGCGGGAACCGTCGTCGGATACGGCTCGCATGAGGAATTGCTCGGGTCCAATGACCAGTATCGGGCGATCGTCGTCTCCCAAGTTGGAGAGGGTGCCGTCCAATGATGGGGCGATCGGTTGCGGGAATGCGTCCAGGGGTGGCGCCCGCTGCGGCGAAGTCGAAGAACCTACGGGTGACGCTCCGTCGCTTGGTACGCAGGCTCGGCCCGGAGCAGCTACCGCTCGGGGTCGCACTCTTCGTCGGGGTTGCCTCGGTCGCATTCACGGTGGCGGGACCAAAGATCCTCGGGAATGCGACCAACGTGCTGTTCAACGGCGTGGTCGGAAAGCACCTTCCGGCGGGCATCACGAAGGCCCAGGCGGTCGCCTCGCTCCGAGCGCGGGGCGAGAACCAGCTGGCGCAGATGGTCTCGGGAATGAACCTTGTGCCCGGCCGCGGCGTCGACCTCAACGAGCTCGGTCGCATCCTTGGAATTGCGGCGCTGATGTATCTCGCCGGCGCGCTCTTCAGCTTCGTGCAGAACTACCTGATGGCAGGCGTGACCCAGCGGACCATGTTTGGACTCCGCTCGGAGGTGGAGGAGAAGCTGACAAAACTCCCACTTTCATACTTTGACTCCAACTCCCACGGGGACATCTTGTCGCGTGTCACCAATGACATCGACAATCTCACGACAACGCTCCAGCAGGGCCTCAGCCAACTGCTCTCGTCCGTGCTGACGATTCTCGGTGTGATGGGGATGATGTTCTGGATCTCGCCGCTTCTCGGTGTCGTGTCGATCGTGATCATTCCCGTCGCCATCGGCAGCACGCTTCTGATCGCAAGGCGGTCACAGGTGCAGTTCGTCAAGCAGTGGTCACAGACCGGCGAGCTCAACGGTCTCGTCGAGGAGACCCATACGGGTCACCTGCTCGTCGAGGTGTTCGGTCGCAGAGCTGCGACGATCGAGGAGTTCGACTCTCAGAACGAACGCCTCTACGAGGCGAGCTTCAGAGCCCAGTTCCTCTCCGGAATCATCCAGCCGACGATCCAGTTCCTCGGAAACATCAACTACGTCGTCATCGCCGTGCTGGGCGGCTACAAGGTCGCGACCGGATCGATCTCGCTCGGGGACGTGCAGGCATTCATCCAGTATTCGCGGCAGTTCACGATGCCGATCAACCAGATCGCGAGTCAGATGAACATGCTCCAATCGGGTCTCGCCTCCGCAGAGCGGGTCTTCGAGTTCCTTGACGCGACCGAGGAGCCTCCGGACCGGCCCAACGTCGCCCAGGCCGTGGCCGAGGGGTCCGTTCTGATCGACAACATCTCGTTCCGGTACGAGGCGGACAAACCGCTGATCGAAGATTTCACGCTCGATGTCGCGGCGGGCCAGATCATTGCGATCGTCGGGCCCACCGGCGCCGGGAAGACAACGATCGTGAACCTGCTGGTGCGCTTCTACGAGGTGGATTCCGGTGAGATCTTCCTCGATGGAAAGAGCTACCGCTCGCTCACGCGCGACGAGGTCCGCCGCAGTTTCGGGATGGTGCTTCAGGATACTTGGCTGTTCGCGGGAACGATCGAGGAGAACATCGCGTATGGAAGAGAGGGTGCGACGCACGAGGAGATCATCGACGCCGCGAGGTCCGCGTACGTTGATCGCTTTGTGAAGACGCTTCCCGATGGATACCAGACAGTTCTCAATGAAGATGCTTCGAACATCTCATCGGGACAAAAGCAGCTGCTCACCATCGCCCGCGCATTCCTCGCGAATCCGAGCGTGTTGATTCTCGATGAGGCGACGAGCAACGTCGATACGCGGACCGAGATACTCATCCAGGAGGCAATGGCTCGACTCCGCCAGGGAAGGACGAGTTTCGTCATCGCCCATCGCCTCTCGACGATCCATGACGCGGACGTGATCGTGGTGATGGACCACGGGCACATCGTGGAGCAGGGGAGCCACGAGGAGCTCCTCGCGAAGCACGGACTCTACTTTTCGCTCTACAACAGCCAGTTCTCCGAGGGCGACGAAGGGCGCGCGTAACGAGGCGAGCCCGCCCCTGTCCGAGTGGACAGGGGCGGGGGGAGGGGTCCTATCGCCTCTTCGCCAACGGGCCCTGGGCGAGCGTTGCGGCGCCCTGGGTACCGGCGAAGGCCTGCGGAACCGGATACCTGCCAAGCACGAAGTTCAAGATCGCGACGTGTTGCATCTCAACGGGT
>DAIDIA010000283.1 GCA_027459565.1 Acidimicrobiaceae bacterium
CACGCCGGAGGCGCCATCGAGACCGCTGCGCGAAAGACCTGGGGTGTGCCCGGTCATGTCTTCCATGTCGGACAGTACCGAGTGTACGTGTGGAACCGGGATCTCACCGTTCTCGCGCATCCAGTGGGGCCAGAACTCGGATGAGGTGACGGCGGTCGATCTCGCCGGGGCCGGGACCAGCCTCAGCCCGCGTTGAACTCGTCTATCCGGGCGGTGTTCCTTGTGGAGATCTCGAGAAACGGATAACGACGAATGCCGCTCATGTGCATTCGGCACTGCGCGGTAGTGCGCAAAACTCCGAAGCCATATCGAACACTTCGTCGAAATCCGATCGAGGATGCATCCGTCTCATAACGGGTAGGACACGAGAGCTCGCCGATGCGAGCGCCAAAGACGACCGATTGCGCAATGATCTGATTGTCGAACACGAAATCGTCGGAGTTCATCTCATACGGAAGTGACTCAAGCAGAGCCTTGCTGAATGCCCGGAGACCGGTGTGGTACTCCGAGAGCTTCTGGCCGAGCATGATGTTCTCGATCAGCGTCAGTGTCCTGTTGGCAATGAACTTGTAGCGCGGCATCCCACGCGCGATGGAATCTTGCGCGAGGATGCGAGAACCCAGCACGAGGTCGTATTCGTTGTAGGCGATCATCGCGGCGAGGGCGGGAACGAGACGCGGAGAGTACTGATAGTCCGGGTGCAACATGACGACCACATCTGCGCCCGACTCAAGTGCGGCTCGGTAGCAGCTCTTCTGGTTGCCCCCGTAACCTTTGTTCCGGTCATGGCAGATTGGCGAGAGCCCGAGGCTCATCGCCTGCTCGGTCGTGCTGTCGGTGCTCGCATCGTCAACAAGGACGACTTCATCGACGACATTGCGGTCGAGCGCCATCACGGTGCGACTCAGCGTCCGCGCGGCGTTGTATGCAGGAAGCACTACGACGATTCGCTTCCCATTAAGCACCGCGAGAGTGTATCGATACTCCGACGGGTTTTCCATGAAAAGTCCCTGCGAACTGGACCGATATCGTGGTCTGGCTCTCCGCCGTTGGACTTCCTCGCAGTTTCGCTGCCCTTTACGGCAATGGCGCCGTCACCGGTGGACGAAGGCTTTGGTGCAGATCGTGGAGTGAGGACCATTACGTTAGGATCGGCCAATGCTCCGAGGTTGTCCTTCATGTCCTCTCGAGCGCAATTCCAAAATTCTCTTTGGTGCCGTGGACCCCGTGACGCGCGATCCATTCGACATCGTCGAATGTTCCAGCTGCGGGCTGGCGCGGACTGATCCTCGACCCGAGGCCGACGAGCTCGATCGCTACTATCCCTCGGGATATCACAGCAGGGCAAAGCGGTATCTGTTCGGCCTTGACCGGAGTCTCTCGCTCGTTCACCGGACTCGGATCCGTCAAATCGAGCAACTCCTCGGGTCACCGGGGAGTGTTCTCGATATCGGCTGTGGTCCAGGTTGGTTTCTCAACAGCATGCGTCGGCGCGGTTGGACAACCCGAGGGACCGAACGATCTGTCTCAGCTGCGCGTCAGGCTCGCGAGGTCCTCAATCTTGATGTCCGGGCAGAGGAGATCGGCGATCTCCTCGCGCAGGGGGCGACATTTGACGCGGTTGTGCTCTGGCACGTCGCCGAGCATCTGCAAGATCCCGGCGCGGCACTTCGGGATGTGGCGGACCTCTTGCGCCCGGGTGGCGTCGTGATGATCGGGGTACCGAACTTTGGTTCCCTCGAGGCAAGGATCGCGAGGGCCGGCTGGTTCCATCTCGATGTGCCGCGGCATCTGTTTCACTTCACGCCATCAACGTTGAAAGCGCTCGTCGAGGCGGCCGGGCTCAAGATCGAAATTATGGCGCGAAGCGCGCCCGAATATGACATTTTCAGTTTTGTTCAATCGGTGGAGAATCGAATGGGTCTGCCCTTCAATCTCCTCTACGACACCCTGCGTCGAAGAGAGGCGCGCCTCAATCATCCGGTGGCTGCGCCGTCGCGCTCGTTCGCAGCGCTCGCGGCGGCAGTTCCTTTGGCGCTTCTCGGAGCACTCTGGACTCCCTTGGCAGCGAAGTCCCGGTGCAGCGCGACGATGACGATCTATGCGCGAAGACCACCTGCAATCAAGGTCTCCCCTGATGCCGTGGAGCCGTGCTAATTTTCGGCTGTTCGCGAGGAACTCCATCTCTGAACTTCGATTGTGTTCGGCGCGACGAAGGTCCTCGGACCAGAACCACCCCGCATAGCGCGCAGTGATTCAGACCGGATGTGGCGAAGGTCCTCCGGTCTAGAGTTCGAGCCTTAAGAGCTGGGACGTTGAGACGGACCGCTTGGCGGAAGTCGTGCACGTCGCCGTTACGAGCACATTTGCACCCTTGCGCACTTTGAGGTCCGAACGGAGGGTCTTCGATGTGATGTGGGTGACGAGCTGACCGCTCGGGGTCGTAGCGTCGAGGATCTTGGCGGTCTCTCCTCTCGCGGTGCCATTGATAAGACACGTTGCCCCTGGGACGGTGGCGAGACTTATCACGGCAGGGGTCTTGCCATCGGGGGCATATCCGAAAACTCGCAATCTCGCGGATGCCCTCGTTCCCGCAGGCGAGACGATCCGCACCGCTCCACCGGTTCGCGCGAGCCTCATGTTCTTCATCTGACCCCCCGCTGCCGGTCGTTTTGCTCCAAAGGCAAAACCGAGAAGGTGAGCAAAGTGAATATGACCGCTGCCTGTCCCCGGCGATCCGCCAGATCCACTGTTGGATCCCGGGAGCGGGACACTCACAGGCTGAACCTGGCCAAACTGGGCATCTCCCGTCACATCTGCGAAGACTCCAGCCCCACCCGTGACATGAACGTGAGCGTTGTTGGTGATTGTGAAGGAGTAAGTGTTGTTGTTGACCGTCCCAGTCGGGGAGCTCTGCATAACCTGTTCGATTGAACCGGCAAGCTTGGATCCGTCGACGAACGACATCGCCCACGTGCAGGCCTGGTAGCCACTGACCGATGTGGTGAAGCTCGAAGTTGTTATCGTCGGCTGGTATGAGGATCCTGACCCCGAGGATCCTGACCCCGAGGAGTTTTGGGCAGGGATAGTGAGTTGTTGTGTCCATTGCACCGAGTTGCTCTGGCTCTGGTCACACGTCATGGCAATGGTCCCGCGCAATCTCAACGGGGTATTTTTGACCGTACCGGTCGTTGCGAGGTTCGACTCGGTTGTCGAGGACGAAAAACCGCACGACATCGAGACAGTCTGACCTTGAAGGCTCTGGAAGATGCTGGATGAACCCGAGGACGAGGGATTGAACACCGTTCCCGTGTCTGCCCCGGACTCGATGGTGCACGTCGTCTCCGGCGGCGCTCCTCCTGGACCGTTGTTCCCGCGCGGCCCATTGTTGGTGTTGACTTGGAAGTCGCCGGGATTAAG
>DAIDIA010000284.1 GCA_027459565.1 Acidimicrobiaceae bacterium
AACGAGGGCATCCGCGGGGCGGAGTACTTCATCCTCGCGTTGGTCAGTGGCGCGGGCGCGATGCTGATGGGCGCCGCGAACGACCTCATCCTGGTCTTCCTGGCGCTCGAGGTGCTTTCGATCCCGCTCTATGTCATCGCGGCACTGAACCACCGGCGCGCCGTATCGGGCGAGGCCGCAATGAAGTACTTCTTGCTCGGGTCGTTTTCTTCGGCGATCTTCGTCTACGGGATTTCGTTGACCTACGGAGCCACGGGTACGACGAACCTCGGATCCGTCGCGGGATTCCTCTCGCGCAACGTGATCGGCTCTCCGGGAACGCTGTATGCCGGCGTTGCCCTGATGGCCACAGGGTTCGCGTTCAAGATTGCCGCGGTGCCGTTTCACATGTGGAGTCCCGATGTGTACGAGGGCGCGCCCGATGGTGTCGTCGGATTCATGGCCGCGATCGCCAAGGTCGGTGGCTTTGCCGCGTTGCTGCGGGTGTTCCTCGGTGCGCTCCCGACACTTCAGAGCGTCTGGTCGCCGGTCATCTGGATCCTCGCCGTGCTCAGTCTCGTTGTCGGCGCTGTCGTCGCGCTCGCGCAACGCAATCTCAAGCGGATGCTCGCCTATTCCTCGATCAACCACGCAGGATTCATCCTGCTTGGACTTGTCGCATTGAGCTCGCGCGGCGTGGCGAGCTCGCTGTACTACCTGTTCGCGTACAGCTTCGTCGTGCTGGGGAGTTTCGCCGTCATCGCTGTGATCGCACGCGACAACGACGGTGATTCAGAGATCGACTCCGTCCGCAATCTCGGGCGACGATCACCCGTGCTCGGAACGATCTTCGCGGTCTTCTTGCTCGCGCAGGCGGGCGCGCCGTTCACGACGGGATTCCTCGCGAAGTTCTACGTTGTCAGCGCGGCGGTCGATGCGCACTCCTATGCGATTGCTGTCATTGCGATGTTGAGCGCTGCGGTGGCGGCCGTCTTCTATCTTCGGGTGATACTCGTGATGTTCTCGGGAGGCGATTCACCGGGCGCGATCGGTACCCCGGTGGCCGAGCCGGTCGTGGTCTCTCGCTGGCTGTGGAGCGGTCTTGCGATCTGCGTCACTGCAACGGTTGTCTTTGGGGTCTGGCCCTCACCGCTCGTCGATTTTGCACGGGCGGCGAGCCTGATCTTCCACTAGCACCTTTGGGATTGCGGTCGTCGGATCGGAGTTGATGCCAACCGACATCGTCGAGCCGGGATCGGTAGGGTGTGCGTATGGAACAGGTCATCTTGCGTTCAAGCTTCGAAGAGGTAAACGATCAGGTCGCGCGCGCCGGCAGCCTCCTCGGGCTGCATCCCGGCATCATCGATGTCCTGACCTCGTGCGAGCGCGAGGCGGTGATCGCGATCCCGATGTACGACGACGAGGGGAACATCGAGGTGCTCTCGGGTTACCGCGTGCAGCATTCGAGCGCGCGCGGTCCGCGAAAGGGCGGTATCCGGTTTCACCAGACCGTGAATCTGGACGAGACCCGGGCCCTTGCGAGCCTGATGACCTGGAAGACCGCGCTGGTCGATGTTCCGTTCGGTGGCGCGAAGGGGGGTGTGGCGGTCGATGCCTCGAAGCTGAGCCCTCGTCGCAAGGAGCAGATCATCCGCCGCTGGACGCGGTCGCTCGTGGAGATGCTGGGCCAGAATCGCGACATTCCCGCGCCCGACCTCGGAACGGATGCGCAGACCATGGCCTGGTTCTTGGACGAGTACCAGCGTCTCGAGGGTTTCCAGCCAGCCTGCGTGACGGGCAAGCCGCTCGAGCTCTTCGGAGCTCCGGGACGAGAGGAGGCGACCGGTCGCGGCGTGGCGGGAATCACGCGCGCCGCGCTCGAACACGATGGCCGATCTGCCAAGGGCGCGCGCGTTGCAATCCAGGGATTCGGGAACGTCGGTCGCTTCGCCGCGCGCACCTTCAGTGAGCTCGGCATGAAGGTCGTCGCGATCGCCGATGTCACCGGAGGGATCGTCGACCAGGCGGGCCTTGACGTCTTGGAGCTGATCTCGTATCCGGATCTCTCCTACGCCCCGACCGGCGACCGCATCGGTTCAACAGACGTTCTTGAAATCGATTGCGATGTGCTGATTCCCGCGGCGCTCGGAGGGGTGATCACGGACGCGAATGTCGACCGCCTGCGATGCGAGTACCTCATCGAGGCGGCGAACCACCCGACGACCTCCACCGCCGATGCCAGCCTGCGCAAGCGCGGGATCACGATTGTGCCCGACATCCTCGCGAACTCCGGTGGCGTGCTCGGCTCGTACTTCGAATGGACGCAGAACATCCAGGAGTTCCGCTGGCCCCTCCAGCGGTTCCGCGATGAGCTGGATGCACGCATGGCGATCGCTTTCGCCACCACCGTCGAGACCGCGGACCACTACGGGGTTGACCTGCGCACGGCGGCCTTTGTCGTCTCGGTCAAGCGCGTTGCCGAGGCATTCACCCTTCGCGGCACGCTCGCTTAGGGCGACGAGAGGTCAGTCGCGGAAGTTTCCGAACTGCAGCGGAATCCCGAGGTCCTCCTCCTTGAGTTTCGCGATCACCGCCTGAAGATCGTCTCGCTTCTTTCCCGTGACGCGGATCTGCTCGCCCTGGGTCTGTGAGTTCACGCCCTTGAGCGGGAGGTCCTTGATGACCTTGTTGATCTTCTTCGCATTGTCCTGAGTGATTCCGGCCTTGAGCTCCACGGTCTGGCGGAGCGTTCCCTTTGCGGCCTCCTCGGCCTTCTTGTAGGAGATCGATTTCAACGAGACCTCGCGTCGAACGAGCTTCTCCTCGAGTACCTGGACGAGGGCGCGGAGTCGGTCCTCGGTCGGCGCGTGGAGCTCGATCTCGTTCTCCTTTTCCTTGAGTTCAATCGACGCGTCGGTGCCCTTGAAGTCAAAGCGCGTCGAGATCTCCCGATCCGTCTGGTCGACGGCGTTGCGGACCTCTTGCATGTCGACCTCTGAGGTGATGTCAAAACTTGGCATGGCTCCACGCTAGCCTCGACGCGTTTGTCTCGGCGATGAAGATGAGCCTCGGGAGTCGGCTCGACCGTGTCGGTGGGGGCGCGGAGATCTTGTAACGTGTCACCCCTGAGGGTCGGTACCCAAGTGGCCAACGGGAGCAGACTGT
>DAIDIA010000285.1 GCA_027459565.1 Acidimicrobiaceae bacterium
CCGACCTTTCGGTCCCGCGGGCCAAATTACCTCGCGCAATCATCTCTCCCAGTGCACGGAAGGCGCGGCCGCGATGCGAGAGCCGGTGTTTCTCCTGACTCGAGAGTTCGGCGAAGGTACGCCCGGGCAGTTCATCGGGTATGAACACCGGGTCATAACCGAATCCGCCGCCTCCTCGAGCCGATGTTGCGATCGTTCCGTGCACCGCTCCGATCGCACGGAATTCCGTTCCATCAGGCATCAATGCAAGCGCGACGGTCTCGAAGGTTGCCCTTCGGTCAGTGACTCGGGACATCGCGGTGAGCAACTTGGCGACGTTGTCCTGGTCGGTCGCGCGCTCTCCCGCGTAACGGGCAGAGTGCACCCCTGGCGCTCCACCGAGCGCGCGAACAAACAACCCAGTGTCATCGGCGACGGCCATGGAGTTCGTTGCGCGCACAATTGCCGCTGCCTTGAGGCGCGCGTTCTCGACGAGCGTCTCACCGGTCTCTTCGACCTCGGGAATCTCCGTCGGTCTCGGGATGAGGACGGTATCGAGCTCAACCTGACTGCGGAAGATCTCCTCGATCTCTGAGACCTTGTGGGGGTTCGCAGTTGCAAGCACAATCTTTATGGGCGTCATCTGGATCGTCTCGGACGCGCTCGATCGCGGGTCGCGCGCGACACCGCCGCTACGGCGCCACCGGACGGGGCAAAGGCGGGATCGACAGGATCTCGGACTGACGTTTGGTCAGGTCCATGATCCCGTGCTCCGCGAGGTGGAGAAGCTCGTCGAGCTCGCCACGGGAGAAGGCCTTGCCCTCGGCGGTCCCCTGAACCTCGACGAAGGTACCGGAGCCCGTCATGACGACGTTCATGTCCACCTTGGCCACCGAGTCCTCGGAGTAGTCGAGATCGAGCATGCAGGTGTCCCCAACGATGCCGACCGAGATCGCCGCGAGCGAATCGGTCAGCGGATGGTGGTGCAGCGTTCCGGAGATCACGAGTCGGCTCAGGGCGTCATGCAGCGCGAGGTACGCACCGGTGATCGAGGCAGTCCTCGTACCGCCGTCGGCCTGCAGGACGTCGCAGTCAAGCGTGATTTGGCGTTCACCCAGCAGCTGAAGGTCGCACACCGAACGCAGCGAGCGGCCGATGAGCCGCTGAATCTCGTGGGTTCGACCGGTCTGGTGCCCGCGCGCCGCCTCGCGCGTCACGCGTTCGGGTGAAGATCCCGGGAGAAGTGAGTACTCAGCGGTCACCCATCCCTTGCCGGAGTTCTTCATCCAGCGCGGGGTGTCTTCGCTCACAGACGCGGTGCACAACACCCGAGTCTTGCCGACGTTGATGAGGATCGAGCCGCTCGGATACTCCGTGTAGTCACGGATGATCTCGATGGGGCGGAGCTCATTGAATTTGCGTCCGTCATTGCGGCGTTCCACGCTGGTCATTGCGTACTCCCTCTGTGTCGCCTATGACCTTAATGTCCGAACGAGACGCGCTCCGCATGGTCGAGCTCGGGACCAAGCAGCTGAGAACCCATCTCTACGAACCATCCCAGGTCTCCTGAGGAGAGGAAACGGTGCGCTGGCGCACTGGTGTCCGTTCTCGTCATTGCCGTGCGCATGAGCATCTCGCGCACATCAAATGCCGTCTCCTCGGCAGACGAGATGAGGAGCACCCCGCGACCCATTACATCGGCGATGGTGCGCGCGAGGAAGGGATAGTGGGTGCAGCCGAGCAGGAGCGTATCGACGCCTACACCGATGAGCGGTTCGAGCAGACGCTCGGCGAGTACATGCACCTGGTCGCTCATGAACTCGCCGCGTTCCACGAATTCCACGAATCCCGGACATGCGCAGCAGTACACCCGCGACTCGATCTCCATCAGTCGAGCCTGGCTCTGATAGGCCCCCGAGGCGATCGTGCCGACGGTTCCGATCACCCCAATTGCGCCATTTCGCGTCGCGCGTGCCGCGGAGCGGAGGCCCGGCTCGATGACCCCGAGGATCGGGACGTCAAAGCGCTCCCGGAGATCGTCGAGCGCGAATGCCGAGGCAGTGTTGCAGGCAACGACGACGATCTTGACGCCCTCGACCTTGACCAGATGCTCGGCGATTTCGACCGAGAACTCCCGTACCTCGTCAGCCGGGCGTGGTCCGTAGGGATAGCGCGCGCTGTCGCCGACATAGATGACCTGCTCCGCGGGCAGGAGATCGATGAGCGCTCTCGCAACGGTGAGACCGCCGAATCCTGAGTCAAAGACCCCGATTGGACGGTCATTTTGAGAGGCCACCGTCCGATTATGGATGCACTAGAAGTAGATGACACGCTTTGCGCGCTCGACAACCTCATCGAGGTCATCGGTCCACGCACCGGTAGAGAGATACTTCCATCCACCATCGGGAGAGACGATCACGATGTTTCCGGTCTCGATCGCCTCGGCGCACTTGACGGCTCCTGCGAGCGCGGCTCCGGTCGAGATTCCCGCGAAGACTCCGACCTCGGTCAACCGCCGCGTCCAGATGATCGAATCCTTGGGCCCGACAATCGTCTTCCGGTTGAGCAGGTGCTCGCCGTCATTGTCGAGGAATATCGGTGGAATGTATCCATCATCGAGGTTTCGGAGCCCATCGACCATCTCGCCCGTTGGTGGCTCGACCGCCCACACCTGGACCGCGGCGTTCTGCTCCTTGAGATAACGACCCACGCCGAGCAGCGTTCCCGAGGTTCCGAGTCCCGCGACAAAATGCGTGACCTCGGGGCAGTCGCGGTAGATCTCCGGCCCCGTGTGCTCGTAGTGCGCGAGCGGATTCGCGTTGTTCCCGTATTGGTAGAGGAAAGCCCATTCCGGATGCTCCTGTGCCAGTCGCTGAGCCATCCGTACCGCACCGTTGGATCCCTCCGAACCAGGAGACTCGATGACCTCCGCGCCCCAGACCGCAAGCAGCTGACGGCGTTCGATCGAGACGTTCGCCGGCAGGACGACCTTGAGGTGATAGCCCTTGAGCTTCGCAACGAGTGCCATGCCGATTCCGGTGTTGCCCGACGACGGCTCGATCAGCGTCGCGCCTGGTTCAAGAACTCCCCGGCGTTCGGCATCCTCGATGAGCGAGAGCGCGATGCGATCCTTTACCGAACCTCCGGGATTGTTACCCTCGAGTTTGATGAGGATCCGCACCGCGGGATTTGGACTGAGCGACGAGATGTCGACGAGCGGCGTGTTGCCGATGAGATCGAGTGCGCTCTTGAGAACTGCCATGTTCCGCGTCTTCCCCCGCGCTATCGGGCGCCACCGGCGACCGCCGGGAGGATCGAGATGACATCTCCGCTTCCCACCTTGGTGTCAAGACGGTCGAGATAGCGCACGTCATCGTCGTTCAGGTACACGTTCACGAACCGGTGCAGCGCGCCG
>DAIDIA010000286.1 GCA_027459565.1 Acidimicrobiaceae bacterium
GGAGATGCAGATAGCGGCGGACCCGCTCGATTATCGCAAGCTCGTCGCATGTTCGATCATGGGATCGTCGCAACAGAGTTCGATCGAGGGAGAGCGGGACATTCTATATAGCTCTAACGATCAGGGGTTGACGTGGTCGCCGCGGGTGACGACAAGTATCACTGCGAGTGATCCCGCGTGCGCCTATACGAGCCGGGGAGCTGCGATCTTCGTCGCGAATGTCATGCGCCGTGTCGGCTCAAAGCTTCAATGGGCCGCAAGAATCTACCGCTCCCGCGATGGAGGGTTGTCATGGGTACACACCGCCACCGGGCCAGGGCTCGATAACCCTACAATTACGGCGGGGCAGGCCGATGGGAAGGCGGTCGTATGGATCGGTGGGGTGGATTTATCGCTGGCCAGTATCGCGAAAAACATGTGCAAGCATGGCCCCAATTGTCCGGTGATTCCGCTCGTGGCAATTCGCTCTCTCGATGACGGCAGAAGCTTCTCGAGCCCAATCACGCTGATCCGAGGGGCGACAGGAGATTATAGTGTGGCGATTGCCGGCGGCGCCGCGTCCTTTTCAGGCGGCGAACCGGTCTTTCCGGCCCTTGAACTGAACAAGAGCGATCCTCTCTTCACCCCGAATTTGCCAGGCAAGCCGAATGCTGTGATCGCGCTGGCGCGCATTGATCGGGATCGAGTTTCGGTCACCGAGTTGCCGCACATTTATTCAAATTATACGGCGGTGTGGGCGACGAGTAAGTCTGCAGTTGCGGTCGATCGAAGCCGTGGGATATTCCACAACCGCCTGTACGCGGCCTGGTCGGATTGGCGGAGGGGTCGCTGCGAGGTGCTCCTGTCCTACTCGGATGATCTCGGCGCAACGTGGGCGACTCCGCGGATTGTCAACGACGATCGCCGGTTCGGTAACGGAAGATTCGGTCCGGACGATACGCAGGTGATGCTCGCCGTAAACAAGGATGGCGTCGTCGGCGTTGCCTGGTATTCGCGTGCGGGAAGCGCCGACGACCTGGGGTGGACGGTGCGCTTTAGAGCATCTCTTGACGGGGGGGCGACTTGGTTGCAAAGCGTAAGAGTGTCAAGTGCGGCAAACACCGTGACGGTACCGAGGGATTGGTCTGATGAGTTTGAGGTGCACGTCGTGGGCAATGCCATTGAGATTACCGCGGGTTACCACGCGACCCAATTCTTTACGGGCGGGGATTACAGTGGCATGGCCGCAGACGCGCAAGGTGTGTTTCATCCTGTGTGGTCGGACGATCGTACGGGAGTCTCGCAAATGTGGACGGCGCAGGTGCGCGTGACGGGCGCCGTTCATCGTGCGCCGGATGGTCATGAGAAGCCCCACTATGTGCTTCCCGTTGCTGTGCAGTTGCCAGCCGCCCCTTGGTATCAGGTGCATTCGTTTGATACGCAAAAGCCGGATGCGCTACCTCGGGTAGGAGGGATTTCCGAGGTATCGTATGAGGCGAAATCGCATGCCTTTTCCTTCGAGATACGGCTGAAGAATGTGTCACCACGGCCGATGCGCGGCCCGTGGCGAGTGTACGTGACCGATCTCGAAGGGGATCACGGGCGAGTCGAGCT
>DAIDIA010000287.1 GCA_027459565.1 Acidimicrobiaceae bacterium
CGTGGTCGGTCCGTCTGCGGAGAGCCGGGTGCGGCAACATCGTCACGCCGCGGCGTTCTTCAAGGTAGGCAATCAGCGCTTCGAACACGGAATCCGAAGTCATCGCCCGCAACTCTTCGCGCAGCCCCTCGTAGGCGGGCACCGCGCCGACGAATGCTTCGGGCGAGTCGGTGCACCACCAGTGAAAGTCCTCGCCGGCCGGACCCCAGTGTTTGCGTTCCCACTGCGTGATCATCGAGGTGAGGTATCCCGTGTTCTCGTCCATGAGATCGACCTGGCGCAGTGGTAGCTGCCAGCAGACATCGGGCTTGAGAAGCAGATGGGGGATGTCACGCTCCATCGCGGCGCGGTGCAACGCACAGCCCGGACCCCCCTCGAATCCCGGACGGTTCAAGAAGATGCAGGCATCATCGACGAGCGCGGTGAGCGTCTCGCCCTCCTCCTTCCTCGTGATCCCGTTCTTGGTGCCGATTCCTTTGAACTGCCATTGATCCTTGGTGAGCGTCTTCGCGGCCCTCTTGACGCGCGCGATGTCCTTCTTCCCAGAGAAGTGCGCGCCGTAGCTGCAACAGCCCTGCATCATCTCGGTGGCGTCCTGATCGAGCACTCCCTTGCATCCCCTTCCGAAGATGCAGGTCCACGAACTCAGCAGGAAGGTCACATCGAACATCCAGATACGGAGTTCGTCAGGGTCTTCAAAGCTGAACCATTCATGGCTGTCGGGGGGAATTGTCACGGCCTGAACGTTAGTTCGTGATCTTCGCCGCATAGGTCATCAACGCGTGGAGCACCTCGCGCGACGCGCGTGTTACACCCGCGCGTGGAATCGCGACCGTCAGATCCGCGAGGAGGTAGTTCTCGCGACGCTGGTAATAGAGTGCCTCGATCTCGGCGTTCGACCGCGACGTCAGGAGCGGGCGGCTCTCGCGCAATCGGTTGAGCGCGGGATAGAGCGCCTGCCAGCTCTGATCAAGATGGATCACGAAGGCGTGTTCACGCAAGAACTCGCGCGAACCCGCGTTGTCGTAGGCGCCGCCGCCGAGCGCGATGACCGAGGGAGGACTGGCGAGGACGAGGTCGCGGAGGATCGACGCCTCGGTCTCGCGAAAGAGCGGCTCTCTCCCGGAATTGAAAAGATCGGGAACCGAGGCTCCGAGTCTCGAGACGATCAGCGCGTCGAGGTCGAAAAAGGAGCGCCGGAGACGACGGGCGAGCCGCCTCCCGATGCTGGTCTTGCCGACTCCCATGAAGCCACAGAGCACGATCGAACGCGACGCGAGCGCTCCGAGATCGATCTGCTCAGGCTCGGCGCGGCTCATGGGCCAAGAGCCTAATCGGAGCGTCATTGTTGGCTCAGGGACGCGGTCCGGGTGTTGTCGTCGCTTCGCGCGGACCGCCGTAGACTGGCGACATGACAACCTCTCCCGTTCTCAACGTGACCGATGCCGCGCGAGCCTTCATTGTCGAGGCCCGATCCGGCGAAAATGAACCGTCGACGCTCTCACTCTTCCTCGAGGTCAATGGCGTCAATGGTGACAGCTACACCTATGACATGTGGTTCCAGGCAAGTGCCGATGCAGCCCGAGACGATGTGGTGGTCGCGCACGATGATCTCAGCGTTGTCGTTCTTGGCAACAGCGTCGAGAAGGTCCAGGGAGCGACACTTGATCTCGGCGACGGTGGACTCGTGATGATCAATCCGAACAGCCCGCCCCCCGTGCTGAGCGCGTCTCCGGTGGCACAGAGTGACCTGACCAGTCCGATCGAGGTCGCGGTTCTCGAGGTGCTCGAGCACGGCGTCAACCCGCAGATCGCCGCCCACGGCGGCCGGGCCGATCTGGTCGCGGTCGTGGACAACATCGCCTACCTCCGTCTCCAGGGTGGCTGTCAGGGATGTGGACAGGCCGCAGCGACGCTCAGTCAGGGCATCGTCACCGCGATCCAGGCCGCTGTTCCCGAGATCACCGAGGTCGTCGACGTCACCGCGCACGCCGAGGGAGTGAATCCCTACTACGCCGCCCCCGGACACCATCACTAGCACCTCGCGTTCGTCTTCTCGCCGGTCGGTGCCCTCTGGTGGGCCGACCAGAGCCAACGAGTAGATTTTCCTCGTGACCGAAGCCATCGATCATTCGAACGCGGGCGAATCGACCTTCGATCTCGTCGAGGTCGCGCTCGGCGCACGTGCCTACGACGTGGTCATCGGCCCCGGCGCGCGCGAGGTCGTCGGCAGCTATGTGCCACCGAGGGCGCGTCGCGCGGCGATCGTGACCCAGGAGAACATCGGCGTCGAGCTCGATCCGGGAATCGAGTCGAAGGTGTTCTACATGGGCGACGGCGAGGGAGAGAAGTCCCTCGCGACCGTTGAGCGGCTCTGCCGGGAGTTCGTCGCCTTCGGACTCACGCGCGCGGATCTCGTGATCGCGATCGGAGGAGGGGTCGTCACCGACTGCGCGGGTTTTGTCGCCGCCTCGTATCACCGCGGTGTCGACCTGATCAATGTCCCGACGACGCTGCTCGGCCAGATCGATGCGGCGATCGGTGGCAAGACCGCGGTGAACTTGCCGGAGGGCAAGAACCTTGTCGGCGCATTCTGGCAGCCGCGAGCGGTGCTCTGCGACACCGAGGTGCTGCGAACCCTTCCTCCTCGCGAGTACCGATCGGGATGTGGCGAGATGGCCAAGTACGCGTTTCTCGGCGTTGACAACCTGGACCGGCTCTCGCTTGAGCAACAGATCAGCGCCTGCGCCGCGCTCAAGGCCGAGGTGGTGGCGTCCGATGAGCGCGAGGGCGATCGCCGGATGCTCCTCAACTACGGACATACGCTCGCGCACGCTCTCGAGGCCGCGGGATTTGCCGACGGCCCGGGGCGCGACGGGATCGACCTCCGCCACGGCGAGGCCGTCGCGATCGGCCTCGTCTACGCCGCGCATCTCGCGCATCGCCTCGGCCGGATCGACTCGGCTCGGGTGGCGCGTCACTACGAGGTCGTGCGCTCCTATGGACTCCCCGAGGTGATGCCGAGCGGCATCGATCACGATGAGATCGTCGCGCTGATGCACCGCGACAAGAAGGCGACCGATGGCCTCGTCTTCTTGCTCGACGGACCGAGGGGAGTCGAGATCGTCCGCGGTGTTGCGACGAGCGACGTGCGTGCGGCGCTCGGTGTACTGAGCGAGCCGGGCTGAGTCGTGATGTCGCTCGGCCGACCCTAAGCACGGGTTCCGGCTCCGGGGATTCGCCGATTAGCATTTTGATCCAGAGCACCCGCCTGCTCGCGAGGAGAGTCCGTCATGGCAGAGCCCATCGTTTTGTTGCTGTCGGGGCCGAATCTCACGCTGCTTGGCGAACGACAGCCAGAGATCTACGGCGTAGCGACGCTCGAAGACCACGTCGGACGCGCCCGCGCCGCGGCTCGCGCGCACGGCATTGAACTCGAGCACTTTCAAAGTGATGCCGAGGCCGATCTCGTCCGCGAGATCCACAGGGCTCGCGGACGGGCACGGGCGATCGTGATCAACGCGGGCGCACTGACCCATTACAGTTGGTCTCTCCACGATGCCCTCGCGGCATTCGACGGCGTGGTCGTTGAGCTTCATCTGTCGAATCCCGATGCGCGCGAGCCGTGGCGCCATCAATCGGTGATCTCCCCTGTGGCGGACGGATCCATCGCAGGGTTCGGCGGACTTGGCTACGAACTCGCGATCGAGGCTGTGGCAGCGCTCATCGGCGCGAGATAGCGCCGCGGGTGCCCAATACGGTGATCGATACGAAGGCTCCCATGCCCGAGATGGAGACGGCGCTGCGCCTCGGACGTCTTGTCGCACTGCTCGAAGATGCGGGTTGCGACGCGATCCTCGTGACAAAGCTCGAGAACATCGCCTATCTCACCGGATTCTCCGGATCGGCTGCGATGTTGTGTCTCACCCGGAACGAGGCGTTGCTCACCACCGATGGCCGGTATCGCGACCAGGCGCAAGGCGAACTCGAACGGTCCCGGGTCGATGCCCGGATCGTCGTCGGCAACGTCGCCGCGCAGTTCGAGGCGATCTCGCGATCGCTCGACGCAGCGACACGCCTCGGGCTCGAGTCGGCGCACCTTCCGTGGTCGCTCGCCACCAGGCTTTCTGGCGAATTCGAGGCGGCCCTCGTCCCGACATCGGGATTGGTCGAATCTCTCCGCGTGATCAAGGATCCCGGCGAGGTGGCGCGTATCGAACGGGCCTGCGCGATCGCCGACGCGGCGCTCGACGAGACGAAGCGATGCCTCCTCGAATCGCCGAGCGAGAGTGAATACGCAGCCGAGCTCGAGTACGCGATGCGCATCCACGGCTCATCGGGAGCATCTTTTGCGACCATTGTCGCCTCCGGTGTGAACTCCGCCCTCCCCCATATGCGCCCGACCGATCGCAAGATCGCGCAAGGAGATCTCGTCGTGGTTGACTTTGGGGCGATCTTCGACGGGTATCACTCGGACATGACGCGTACCTTCGTCATCGGCGCGCCGAGCGCCCGCCAGATCGAACAGATCCAAGCCGTCGCGCTTGCCCAGCAGGCGGGGGTGGACGCGCTTTTGCCGGGAGTGACCGGCGCGGAGGTCGATGCGATCTGTCGTGGGGTGCTCGAGGCCAGTGGATTCGGGGAGTCCTTCACCCACGGCACGGGCCATGGGGTCGGTCGCGAGATCCATGAGGCCCCATCGGTCGGAGCGAGGGCGCCTGATATCCTGAGAAAAGGAATGGTCGTGACGGTTGAGCCGGGCGCGTACCTCCCCGAATCTGGTGGAGTGCGCATTGAAGACACGCTCGTACTGACTGGCGATGGTGCACGGCCACTGACACATGCAACGAAGGACTATCTGCTCTGATGGCATTTTCAACGAACGACATCAAAAACGGCATGGCACTCAATCTTCCCGACGGTCTGTTCTCGGTCGTTGAATTCCAGCACGTCAAGCCCGGCAAGGGTGGCGCATTCGTCCGGACAAAGCTGCGGAATCTGCGGACGAAGGCCGTTGTCGAGAGGACGTTTCGCGCAGGTGAGTCCGTCGACCAGGCGATCATCGACAAGCGAGAGATGCAGTACCTCTACAAGGATGGCGACGGGTATGTCTTCATGGACAACGTCTCCTATGACCAGCTCTCGATACCCGCCAAGTCGCTTGGCGAGGCGCCGATGTATCTCAAAGAGGGCGACTCGGCGGTGCTCCAGCAGTACGGCGACGAGATCGTCGATGTCGATCTCCCCGCAGCGGTCGAACTGACCATCACGGAGACGGAACCGGGGCTGCAGGGGGACCGGGTTTCGGGCGCGCGAAAGCCCGCGACGCTCGAAACCGGAATCGTCGTTCAAGTCCCGCTCTTCATCGAACAGGGCGAGAAGATAAAAGTAGATACCCGCACGGGTGAATACATCACCAGAGCATGA
>DAIDIA010000288.1 GCA_027459565.1 Acidimicrobiaceae bacterium
GATCGAGTGGGGCAGCTCCTCGCGGGCGTTGCGCAACAGCTGCTCTCGCACGAGCTCGGCGACGAAGAATGCATCGGGTACGTCGCGCACCATGCCGGTCGGGTAGTAGCGCGGACCCTCGGGAAGGTGCGCCGAGAGATAGCTGATGAGGCCCTTGACACCCTTGCCCGTCCTCGCGGAGATCGGGAAGTACTCCGCCTCGTCGAGGCCGAGCTCTCTGGCCGCTCGGGTGAGCTGTTCGATGAGGGTGTTCTCCCTGGTCGCGTCGATCTTGTTGATCACGACGACGGAGTCCTTCGGGAGCTGCGCGGCGATGAAGCGGTCTCCCGGGCCGATCTTGGCACCCGCATCGATGACGAGGATGCAGATGTCGACGTCGCCGAATGCCTCGGTCGCCGTCGAGTTGAGTCGCGTACCGAGCGCGGACCGCGGACGGTGGATGCCCGGGGTGTCGACGAAGACCATCTGGAAGTCATCCCCGTTGTAGACGCCACGCACGCTCGTGCGCGTCGTGTTGGGAGTCGACGAGGTGATCGAGACCTTCTCGCCGAGGATCTGGTTGATCAGCGTCGACTTACCGACATTGGGTCGCCCGACGATCGAGACGAAGCCCGACCGGAAGTGCGCGTCGTCTTGGTCGACGCCGATCTTCGTCGGCTCGGTCTTTCGATCGGTGGGGAGGCTCGCCACGAGATCCTCATAGTCACTCATCGTCGACGGCGCCCTCTCCGGGCATCGCCGGGGTGCTGCGGAAGTACCGGTTGAGCAGAACCTGCTCGCGGGCCTCCATCCTCTCGGCCTCGGCGACGATCTCGTGGTCCATGCCGAGTAGGTGCAAGATCCCGTGGACCAACAAGAGCGCGAGCTCCTCCTCGTAGGTCCCGGCGTGCTCTGGCGCATTGCGGAAGGCAACCTCGGGACAGATGATGATGTCGCCGAGCAGGAGCGGCATCTCCTCCTCCCTCGTGTGTGATCCCGGCCCGGTCCCGCCGTTGTCGGGCATGCGCCCCGAGAGCACCGGTTCGTCCTCGATGGGGAACGCGAGGACATCGGTCGGACCCTCGCGCGCGAGGAACTGTCGGTTGTGTGCCGCGATCGTCGTCTCGTCGACGAGGATCACCGAGAGCTCGGCCTCGCGTTTGATCCCCTCGGCAAGCAGGACCTCGCGCGCGAGCTCCGCAAGTCGGTGCGCATCGACGGGCCGGTCGCTCTGCTCGTTGGCGACGAAGACGTCGACACTCACGGCAACTCGAGATGGTTCTCGTCAAAGTGCTCGTAGGCTGCGACGATGTCGCGCACGATCTTGTGCCGCACGACATCGGAGTTGCCAAGGCGGATGAAGGCGAGGCCGTCGATGTCTTTGAGGATCGGCTCGAGACCGAGCAGCCCCGATCGCCCCGCCGCGATGTCGATCTGGGTGATGTCGCCGGTCACGACGGCTTTGGTGCCAAAGCCGATCCGCGTCAGGAACATCTTCATCTGCTCGGGTGTGGTGTTCTGTGCCTCGTCGAGGATGACGAAGCTCGAGTTGAGCGTGCGGCCGCGCATGAATGCCAGCGGCGCGATCTCGATCGTGCCGCGCTCGATGAGCCGCTGCGTCCCCTCGGGATCGAGCATGTCATAGAGCGCGTCATAGAGCGGGCGCAGATAGGGATCGACCTTCGCCATGAGATCTCCGGGCAGGAATCCGAGGCGCTCGCCGGCTTCGACTGCGGGACGAGCGAGGATGATCCGGCTGACCTGCTTGGCCTGGAGCGCCTGCACGGCGAGCGCGACGGCGAGGTAGGACTTGCCAGAGCCCGCCGGGCCGATGCCGAAGGTGATCGTGTTCTTCGCGATCGCGTCGACATAGCGACGCTGCCCCGGTGTCTGTGGGCGAACGCCCCTGCCATTCGCCCCGCGTACGATCTCGCGGTTGGTGATCTCCGAGGGGCGCATGTCGGCGCGCACCATCTCGATGGTGCGTCCGATGTGCGGGGGATCGAGGGACAGTCCGCGCTCGAGGTGGGCGACGAGTTCCTCGAAGACCCGGGACAGCTGGATGGCCTCGGGGCCCTCGACTGTGATCTCGTTGCCCCGAACGCGGATCGTGGTTGCGGGATAGGCCTCTTCGACGACCCGGAGGAGTCCGTCGCGTTCTCCGAGAAGACCGATCATTAGGTCATTGCCTGGTACCTGGATTTTGAGCTGGGTGTCAGTCACGGTCTGCCAATCAGGATACCAGCCCAGCCCAACCTGCCCGCGTCGTGGATGGTTCAGTTGCGCGCATGCCCATGGGCAGAACAGCGCCTCTTGTGGCGTGGGGTGGGCTCGGTTGCGGGGGAATTCTTGACCGGTATGTCAATCTCGCGCCGCCACGACGTCGATCTCGCGTCACGAAGGAATCTCGACTCACCCGAGACTGGCCGCGATGTCACTGACCTTGCGCACATAGCGATAAAGCGTTCCTTCGCTACACCGAACAAATCCGTAGTGTTCGTAGAAGCGTCCCGCCTGCTCATCCAGTGCATCGACGACGATAAAGCGACCGCCGACTTGATTGCTTGCGAAGACCGCTCTACTCAGTGCGTCGAGGAGAAGTTCCGCGCCCAACCCTCGACCGTGGTATCGAAGGTCAAGTGCCAGGCGCGCAAGGAGGAGTGCGGGTATCTCGTTGAGGTTCCCCCGAGCGACTTTTTTCGGGAGCTCCGCTCGTTCGACGACATGAGGGGCAAGTGTGAAGTACG
>DAIDIA010000289.1 GCA_027459565.1 Acidimicrobiaceae bacterium
GGGGAATGCGCGCCAGTGCCTGCTCCGCGAGAGCTTCCACGTCATCACTGACCGCAATTGCCGCCTCTAACTCACTTGCTGCTCGATCTGCCGCAATTCTGGAGCTCTCTTCCGCGCCAACAAGCTGAGCCCGAATGGCATCGATGGACTCCAAGACCCTTGACGCCACGGATTCAACCACGTTGACCATCGACTCTTTACCGGCGCGTACCTGTTCAAGTTGAATCAGAAGGGCGCGACGACGTTCCGCGAGGTCAGCGAGAATTTTCAGACGGGTCTCGCGAGCCTCCTCAATCATCACGCGGCATTCATTCTTGGTCTTCTCAATCAATTGCGCGGACTCTGTGCGGGCGTGGTCAACCAAGGAAGTCGCCGCTGCTGCTGCCTCGCTCTTTCGTGTCTGGGAGATCTTCTCAGCTCCGGTGATGATCTCTGCGGCCTGACGCTCCGCCTTCAAAACAATCGCATGCGCAGACTCCCGCGCCGTCTGGAGCACTCGCGTCATCTCTTCGCCAAGCACTCGAGTGAGCACCTCTTCGTCGACATCCATCTCCGCGGAAACCGTCAGAGGAGGGGCAGCTTGCCGGATATTGGTCGCGGACCGGTATTCCGCCAGTTCGGACCGTAGGCCTCGAACCTGCGCCGCTACTTCAGCGAGGAAACGTCGCACCGCCTCGGGATCGAGTCCCTTGCGGGCGCCTGGGAACGGATGATTCGCAATGTCCTCTGGACCCAGATTGCGCCCAGAGTTTGACGAGGAAGGAGTTTGATCTGGCACAACACAAAGACTATGCCCTTAGCGGGGCGGTCTCTTAAAAATGCGCCCTCCAAGACGCTCAAGGTCTTGTATCGCCTGCGAAATCGAAGCTACCGGGAACACGCGGAGTTTGGGTCCGGCATTCGCCTGTGCCAATCGGAACTCTGATTTTGGAACAAAGAAAACGCTTGCACCATCATTGCGGACTGCAATCGTCTTCTGCCGTACCCCGCCAACGTCGCCAACCGCGCCATCCATCGCAATAGTGCCGGTGGCGGCGATCGCGAGGCCATGCGTCAAATCCAGCAGGTCAAGTTTCTGGATTATGCCGAGGGTGAACGCGAGCCCAGCTGAAGGCCCGATAATACCCTCAGCGTCAAGATTTATTGGGAATGGCTGATTCACGACCTGATACATCGGCATCAAGACGACGCCGAGGCACGGCGTACCGGTGCGGGCTCGGATCGACCGATCGATTATCCCCGTGCGTGGGATGCATACCTCACCTCCCGCGCCCTTCGCGCTTAGCTGCCCCGGTCGAATCACCACAGCGTGTCGCTTGGAATGTCCAAAGTGATGAACGGTCAATGCCACGGGTTCGCCGATGCGATAGCGCAGAAGTTCCTCGCGAAGTGAGGCAGAATCACTGACTGCAACTCCGCCTACATCTTGAATAACGTCTCCCACCTCCAGCGAACCTTCCGATGCTGCGGTGGCGGCCGGTGAATGCGACTCAATCTCATACACCGCGACTCCGGTCGGCCGCGCACTGATTGCATAGCCCAATTGTCTCAACGCAACATATGTAGCTGCCTGCTGCGCAGATGCCATGTCAAGCACACCTTGCTCGTCGTAGATGGCCTGCGAGTTTGTACCGAGAATCTGGCCGTTCGAGACAATCTGATTGTCCGGATTCAGGCGGAAAAAGAGGAAGTTGATTGCGCGAAGCGGTACGAGGTTGACGTCGACAAGCGACACCGAGCCTGACGTTGGAGGGGGTGGTTGCCCTGGAATTGAAATGAGCTTGGAGATCTCCACGGTGGATCCTGGCGTGATTGCCTCATAGGGAACCGTCACCACGCTTGCAACGATCACCAGCGTCACGATAACTATGGCGCTAACGACGCCGAGCCGGAGGTTCCGCCGCCGCGCTTCAATTCGACCGATAGGATCGGTGTCACGAGCTGTTTCGCGTCGCCGAGAGGTCTGATGATCCTTCACGTAGAGGCCCCGCATTCCATTGAAACCTGTGACAGCCGAAACACAGGAGTGATGTTCGTGGTTCGGTTCCGACGTTGACCGACAGCTTGTCACAGGGAGAGGTGAGTGATCCCGGCAAGGCGATGGCGCGGGGTGGTTCACACGGGGCCGGAAGAGGATTCGATACGTCAATCGCTGATGCCCTCCAGACAACTCAGGAAGAGCAGCGTCGGAGGGTTCTCGCAATTGCGAGTGGATACCGTGGCGATGAGCGTGCTGCCCGCGGATTTCTTTCTGACGTATCGCCCAAAGTAAGGTCAGCCGCTCTTGGAGCTCTTGCACGAATGCAGCGCGCCACAGAATCAGATGTTGTCAGTGCGCTTCAAGATGAGGCTGCCGAGGTTCGACGTGCAGCATGTGAACTCGCAGCGGGGCTGCCCCCTTCTGATTTCATCATTCTGCTAAACGACCCAGACCCCCGAGTCGTCGAAGCCTGCGCATTCGCTCTGGGGGAAAGTGGGGCTTATGACGCCGTGCCTGACTTGATTTCTGTCGCAAGAGATCATGATGATCCGCTGTGTCGCGAGACGGCGGTCGCCGCCCTAGGGAACATAGGAGACGAAAGAGCGCGCGAGACAATCATCAATGCCTTGAATGACTCCGTGCAGATTCGACGCCGTGCGCTGATTGCGCTCGCAAACTATGGCGGTGACGAGGTACGCCAAGCGATCCAGGACCGGCTCACCGACCGAGACTGGCAGGTCCGCCAGGCGGCGGAGGATCTTCTCAGTGTCAGCGAGGAGGTGCTGCCGTAAACGAATCTTCGAGTTCTTGGAAGCTCGATAGACAACGAGAAGCGCCGAGTACCCCAAGTCGTTCTGGTCGTTCGTACACGTGGATTGGGAGACCGATTGACTTTGCCAATACCTGTGCGAGTCCCCGAAGCTGAGACCCTCCGCCGGCAAGGACTATCCCCGACGTCACGAGATCATTGGAGATCTCCGGTGGAGATTCCGAAATAATACGGACGGCCGCATCGATTACTAATGCGACCTCGCGAAGAAGGATCTCCGAAATCTCTCGATTGTCGATCAGTGCCCTGCGAAGTGAACCATTCGTCCGGTCTCGTCCCACAATCTCGATGAAGACATCATCGTCGGACTCCCTCAGGACACCGCATTGGTCGCGAATCTGTCTTGCGACCTCCGAATCCACAACGAGATCATCCCGCTCAAGAAAGTTGAGCATGAGGGCGCGTACGAGCGATTCCCCTCCGAAATGCACCGTGGTGCCGATCACCACTCCCCCAAGAGCCACCGCCGCAAGATTGGTGATTTCGCCTCCGATATCGATGACCATCGAGCCAACGGGAGCCTCAATGGCAACCTTCGCTCCAAGCGCGGAGGCGAGAGGCTGCACAAGGAATCGCGTCTTATGGACTCCCGCCCGTTCCAGCGCGTTCGCAGTCGCGCGAAGCTGAACGGGCGTTGCCGTGAGCGGAATCGTCGCCAGCACGCGACGACGTCGAAGAAAGTTCCTTCCAGTCTGGTCGATGACGTGTTTGAGGAATAGCTCTGCCACGGAGATATCTTCGAGTTGACCCGCGTCGACCGGACGAACAACGAGCAGTTGGCCGGCTCCTTGCGCTGAGCTCCCGAGGGCCGATGCACCGTAAAACACCGGCCTTCCGGTCTCCTGATCAAGCGCCACGATCGTCGGTTGCTCGTAAATCACCTTGCCTTTTGCATTCGCAACCCTGGTATTAACGGAGCCGAAATCAATTGCGAGATCGCTTGCTAACACTTGGAACGCGCCATCAAAGCGGCCTCAAAAGGGTGCAGATCATTCACGCCATCCTAAAGTTGAAACGCGACGGTGTCAGTGCTCTCCCTGACCTCCCAAGTCAGGGTATACGGACTAACTTTGACCGCCGTGGCGGACTTCGCTGATGACTTCGACGAGATTCCAGACGAAGAAGTCTCTGGTTCGATGCTGCCGCGTGAGGATCGACTCTGGAGACACCCCTCGGAGTTCCACAAGGAGGTTCCCCTCAGCCTCGATCCATTGGCGGTGCGTCGAAAATGGCTTCAAACCCAACCGACGCGTGCGAGCGCCTGGACCGCGGGACTCGTCGGAGCGCTACTGGCGACAGGGCTCGTCGTGCTCGGAACCCACCTTGCCAGGGCGCTGACGGGAGACTCGTCTCCCACGGCGCCATCGCTAAGTTCAGTAACGATCGCCACTGTCGCTCCCGATGCCGACATCACCCCGGCAATAGCCGGATTTGGCTCAGGAGTGACCAACGCCGTCAGTCGCACCTCAAGGGCAATGGCGCAGGTAGCGGTTACCGTTGATGGCGAGCACAAGGAAGAGTATGGGCTCATTGTCAACAGCGCGGGTTATCTCGTCGCCCCGTTCACTCAAGGCAGCGACACGTCAAGCATCCTCGTCACGCTTGATAGCGGCGTCCAGTACGTCGGAACGATTGCCGGCGAGGATCCGAACGTTGGAATCGACCTTCTGCACATCAACGGTGCTTCAGGCCTTCCCATCGCCAGTTTCGCGGGCGGAAATCCGGCGCAGGCGGGGAGTCTCGTAGTAGCGATCACCTCCACCAAGGGAGCAATGGCTGTCGGAACGCTCCGCAAGTTCAAAGCTCCTCCGGTCTTAAACTCGGTGGCAATCTCCGCTGCCCTCGCGACCGATCTCAATAGCGCCGTGACTCCGCCTGGCTCGGTGATGCTCAACGGACTCGGCCATATCTCAGGGTTCGTAATCGGCGTCGCATCGGGGAGAATCGTTGTCGCACCTGGATCTCTCGTGTCGGCCGCTGTCGATCGACTGATATCCGCGCAGGTGTTGAGTGCGCGATCACTCGGCATCTCCTGCGAGACATCGCAAATTTCCGCGTCGCTACCTCAAGGTGTGAGAATCCTGTCGGTCGCCGAAGGTTCGGCGGGCGCAAACGCCGGTCTCTCCAAGGGTGAAATCATCGTTGGAGTCAACGGGATGACCGTGATCTCAAAATCGATGTTCGATCGTGCACTCCAACAGGCTTCACCGCGGGCGCCACTGGTTCTCACGGTTCTCTCGGGATCTTCCCCCAGAACAGTCATCGTTCCCGCAACAGTCGCGACAACTCCTTGATCGCCCACGTCATGGCTACGTCACCTTTGGAGGATCGACAGGCCTCCGTGATTGACGAGAAACTGCGAAGTGTCGCGGAGATAGTCACGCAAGATCTCAGCATCTTCCGCGGAAGTGGGCCTTCCTTCGCCAGATAGCAAGTCATCCAGCGAGGCAAGCATATGGCTCAGCCATATGTCGCGTGCCCGTTGATCGATGACGAAATCCATGTGACGGAGCCGAAGGCGAGGATGTCCGCGTTCTTGGTCGTAGGTATTGGGACCGCCAAAGTACTGTACGAGAAAGAGCCGCAACCGACGCTCCGCTGGGCCGAGGTCGCTCGGATACATCGGACGCAGTACGGGGTCGTCACTCACTCGACTGTAGAAGCCCCTGACGAGTTCGATAAAGAATTCCTCGCCGCCGAGCCGTTCGTAGATTGACGTCATGGTGAGCCAATGCTTACCAAAGGACTCTGGCGTATGCCACATGCAGACCGCGGGCCCCTTTTGACCCAAACGCCGGTAGATTCAAGGTATGTCTTCTAACGACCCATACGGTGATTTTGGGGGCGATATGGGTCGCTTCATTCCGAGCATGTTCGCGGACGTCATGAAAATGATGCAGGTGCAAGATCCAACACAGTTTGACCTCATCTCGCAGCTGGCGATGAGCATCGTTGCGGATCCAGAGGAGAAGAATGTCGATCCGAAAGATCGAATCGTCGCCGATGAACTCGCCCGAATCGCGGAGCTACACGTTGCCGACGTCACGGGAATGCCGACGACACCGTCGGGCCAACCGGTGACGGTTCACACCCTGACCCGTACGGCATGGGTACAGCGGAGTCTCATCCGATGGAAGGGCCTGCTGGGAGAGATGGTACGTGCGCGCAATCAGGCGGGCCGAGGCGCCAGCGACGACGAGACCAACGTTGACCACGAAGACATGTCGGCGATGATGGAGAAATGGTTCACCATGCTTGGGCCAACGCTCGCCGCGATGCAAATTGGTTCGGCAATCGGCCATCTCGGCAAGCGGTCGCGCGGTCAATATGACCTACTGCTTCCTGGTGACTTCGCCGACGGGCCCGCGATTATCATCAACAATCGCAAAGCCTTCGCGAACGACTGGTCGCTGCCCGAAGACGACGTCATGCTCTGGTTGACCGTGAATGACCTCACGGTGCATAGCGTGCTTTCTCGGCCACACGTATCGCAGCGCCTTCGTGGCCTGATACTCGCACACGCGGCAACACTCAGCATCGATGCGCAGGGCCTGCAACATCAACTTGAGTCAACAATGCCCTCGAACATGTCGGAACTTGCGGAAATCCTCAGTGGATCGAACGCAATTGAGGCAAAGCAGGTTTCGGAGAATCAACACCAGACCCAACGCGAGCTCGAAACCTTGGTCACGGTCATACGTGGCTACGCCGACTGGGTGTCACAAACCGTCGCCGAACGCGCAATAGGGGCACGCACATTAATAGAAGAGGCAATCAAGCGGTCGCGAATCGAGCGCTCCGATGACGAGGTCGCAGGCGACGCGATTGTCGGGGTGGAGCAGAGTCCGGAAATGTACGATCTGGGCCGCCGCTTCATTCAAGGCGTGATCGAGCGGGATGGTGATCGCAGTCTGTCTCAGATCTGGGTCGTCGAATCGAATCTCCCGACACCCGCCGAACTCAAAGCCCCCGGACTGTGGCTTGAACGGATTCGGATTGAGCACCTGTTATGACGGTGCGACGGGAATCCTCACTAGACAGCGAGTGACTCCTCGGGGACTCCAAGGTCCCATTCGAGCAGCAGATTCTCACGCTCGGCATCGCGCGCAACTCGTTCACGATTGCGTCGAAACTGTGGATCATGCGGAGGGAGCAGGACAAGTCGGGCCAACGCGCGCTCGCGAAATGGCTCAATTACTGCGCGGTCGCCAAATTCGGATTCAACCTCCCAGTGGGGAGCGACTGGACCGAGGTAGACAATGCGCACGTGGCCCTTTGGGGGCTCAGGGGCACTTGTCGGTGCGTGGTAATCGGTGCTCATCCTCTACTCCTCATCCGTATTCCTGACAGTCTAATGGTCAAACTCTCCGTGATATACCGGCGAAAAGTCTTTGATCACAGCTCATTGCCAGCTTGGAGCGCTAGAAACGGGGTTGAGAGGCGTGCACATAACCCGACATTTCCAGCCATCCGTGTAGTCTTGAAGATGGTGTGATCGATGCAACGTCAATAGAGGGTTGTGGCGTCGAAATCACTTCTGAAGAAGACGGGTGAAGTAATGGATACGGACTGGATGGCAAAGGGCAAGTGCCGCGAGTTACCGCCTGAGACGTTTTTCCCAAGCGATGGTGTTGGAGTCGATATCGCTCGGAAGATCTGCGTGGACTGCAGCGCAAAAGAGCCCTGCCTCGAGTACGCCCTCGCGAATCATATCGATCACGGCGTTTGGGGCGGAACCTCTGAGCGAGAGCGTCGCCGGATCGCGCGTGCTCGTCGAAAGATCGCCCTCGAGGTCAATCGCTGATACAGGGACGAAGCTCGACCGCCCGTTCGATTCCCCGAACACAACTCCAAGAGCGGCAAAATGCTTGAATGCGTCATCAATGTCAGCGAAGGCCGCGATTCAGCCCTAGTCGCTCAGCTCGCCGATCGTGCGCGCGCATCGCTCCTCGATATCCACAGCGACACCCATCACAACCGAAGTGTATTCACCCTCGCGGGAACCACAGTTCTTGCGGATGCGGTGGCGCTGACCAGGCTTGCGGTAGAGCGTCTTGATCTTGGGTCACATCGGGGAGTCCATCCTCGCATCGGGATCGTAGACGTGGTTCCGTTCGTGCCGCTCGGCGATGACGGGGTTGTTCATCCAATTCAACTCGGTGAGGCTCTCCGAGCTCGCGACGAATTCGCCCGAATTGTAAGTGAGGATCTAGAGATTCCCTGCTTCCTTTACGGCCCGGAACGATCCCTCCCCGACATCCGCAGGGAGGCGTTTCGCCAACTTCTCCCGGATTTTGGCCCCATGGTCCCGCATCCCCGAGCAGGGGCTTGCTGCGTCGGCGCTCGCGGAGCCCTGATCGCCTACAACGTCAATATTGGCGGAGTGGACACGATGACAACGAAACTCATCGCAAAAAACGTCAGACGGACAGAACTCAGATCGCTCGGGCTCGAATTCGACGGTTCGCACCAGATCTCATGCAATCTCATTGACCCAATTACCCTTGGTATTGAACGGACCTATGACCTGATCGAAGAACAGGTCCGCGACCACGGCGGGGTGATCGGAAGCTGTGAGCTTGTGGGCCTCGTGCCCGCCCGGGTGCTCAACCAAGTCCCACAGAGCCGCTGGGGGGCGCTTGGTCTTAACAACGAGGCAACCATCGAATTTCGACTTGAGGAGAGACGACGCGGAGTCATCCAATAGCTCGGGTCCTTCGAACGGTGTCATAACGCGTACACGTTGGACGCTGCTGGAAGGCAGCAAGGGGGCACCGCTTCGAACGCTCTCCCTGCTAGGAGGCGACCACGATCCCCCGCTTTAGCATGACGCGAGCACGTCGGACCTTACGCCTTTCGCGCTCGCTCATTCCCCCCCATATTCCGAACTTTTCCCCGTTAGCAATCGCGAATTCCAGACACTCGACACGGACGACACATCCACGGCAGACCTCTTTGGCCTCGCGCGTCGACGATCCACGCTCAGGAAAAAAGAGCTCAGGATCCACACCCATGCAGTTCGCCTGCGATTGCCACGCCTCGTCAGTGTTGCCAATGAGCGCACGAAGTTCCATGACACCCTCCTCCCTCGGCACCTGCTGCCGAACACGTTGCATCGTTGTAGTTACAACAATGTGATTATCATTATTGGTCACCAGGGCAATTGCAAGGGGAAATTCGGCGGCAGGGGGCCGCTGCCGGAGAACCCACGGTGCACCAGTGGCCAATTACGCGCTCGGTCGGATGTGCTTTTGCGTCCGCGACGTATGGTTGGCCATGAAATCCACGAGAACGTAATCGCCAAGCTCCTCGGGGGACGTATAGAAAGCTCGTCCGTGATTCAGCCTCGTCATCTTCTCAACAAATGCCCGAAGCGCTCCCGTTTGATTGAGTACAAACGTGTTGATCACAATCCGATCCTTGGTGCATCGCTGGACCTCGAGAAGTGTTCTCTCGATCGTCTCCTGGGCGGCCGGATACTGGAAGAACACCTCTCCACGCTCGTCGACGTGGGCGGTCGGCTCGCCATCGGTGATGACAATGACCTGTTTTGAACCTGATCGATGCCCAAGCATCTTTCGCGCGAGCAACAGCGCGTGCTGCAGGTTCGTACCATAGGCAAAATCCCAAGAGACTCCGGGAAGATCCTGTGCATCAATCGCACGCGCGGTGGCAGAGAAACCGATCACTCCGAGATAGTCCCTCGGATAACGCGAGGCGATAAGTGATTGGAGCGCAATTGCGACCTTCTTCGCAGCGAGGAAGTTGTCCTCCATGGGCATTGAAAGCGACAGATCTATGGCAAGCACTGTCGCAGCAGCAGTGATCTGTTCACTTTGTTCCACTTCGAAGTCTTCGTAGCGAAGCTTGACAGGGAAAACAGGTGAGACGCCTTCGGCCGCTGAAGATCGAACTAGCGCGTTTCTCAGCGTTTGTTGCAGATCAAGTCGAAAGGGATCTCCGAATTCAAACGGTTTCGTGTCGAATGCACGGTCGTGGCCAACCCCGATGGCGGAAATTGGATGATTTCCCACCCGGTCGCGCCGCAGGCGCGTGAACAACTCATGAAGCGCGTTCGCTCCGAGACGACGGATGCCGTCTGGCGTGAGGAAGAGCCTTCCCTCCTTTCGACCGACGAGACCAGCCTCTTCGAGTCGCTTGGTGAGATCGGAAAGCGCCTTTAATGACTGCGCTGTGTCGCTTCCGAGAAGGTGTTCCACGGAGTCGAGATCGACCTCGCGAAGCGCGTCTGGATTCCCTCCAGCTCGGAGTTGACGCTCAAGCGCTTCGAGCGCCGCGAGCTCGTCAATCGCATCGGTATTCCCGAGAATGGATAGGGAATCCCTGTCCCCTACGCGATGGCTCTGCTCCCATTCGAGCTCGGGCATCGCGTCACGCAAATTGGCGCCGAGGCGATCCATCTGCCACGCAAGGTCAACGTCTGAAAGCAGACTCTCACTCAACTGGTCGAATTTCGCGCGCTGGTCGGGAGACATCGCGGACATCAACTTCGATGCCGCCGCCATTCGGTACGACAATTGGGAGACAAGCTCATCAAGCGACTTCGGATTCCCGGGGAAGAGATCCCCGAATCTACCCATGAACGATTCAAAATCACCGTCCACGTCCGCGCCGCCTGCGCGCCGTTCAATCAATTGGTTCAATGCATCGAGACCATCCCGAAGATGCGCCTGTTCCTCCGCGGAGGCATTGGCCAGCTGCGATGCGAACTCATCAAGCTGATTTTGGATGAGGTTGTGGCGGAGTTCGTCAAGAAGTCGCTCGAAGCGTTCATTGGCCTCGCGCGACGCGAAATGATAGTCAAGAAGCGCTCCGATCCTTTCAACAAGATTCTCCGGAAGAAGTTCAAGCTGCATCGCTTGCATCAACGACAGATCATCTTTGCGCGAGGAAAGGAAACTGTGCTCCATCTCAACAATCTCCTGGACTTCCTTCGCGACGCGAAGCGCGGAGTCACTCCCGTTTGAAGCAAGCTGTGACTTCCGCTCGCTGATCTTGCGAACAATCTCGTCCAAACCCTGGACGCGATCACCACCCGCCCCGTTGAAACCTTCCTGCAACATTCTGCGTAGCGCAGCCGACAGGTCGCCGTGGTACAGCAGGTCGTCGACGAGTCCCGACAGGACATCATCGGCGTCAAAAGCGATGGGAACCTGGCGGCCGTCAAAGCGCGAATACTGCCAGCGCTGGAAGCGGGACACCCATTCCATTCGCTCGCTCATCTTCGACTCATCGCATTCGATACGAGACCGAGGTGTCGGAAAGATCCTTATTGAGCCGGCGCGAGAGGTAGAGACCTTCGAGCACGAACTCGACCGCACTCGCCTCCTCTTCGACGCCCGCTGCGCCGAGCGGGAGAATGACCTTCTTGAGTGAAGGAACCTCCACAAGGTACCGCTGGTATGTCGCGGATCGGACCTGCGCCCCAACTTCGACAACCAACCCGTCCTCAAATGCGCCAATAACCTCGCCAAGATGCGCGACCTCGATGCATTCCTTAAATGTCTGCAAAATTGCCGAATTGATAAGCGCCTGGACGATCTCTTGATCGTCATCATGCTCGAGTGCCTCGATTTCAATCTTGCCAATCGTCGACGGCATGATTGCCATAAGATCGCTCGGTCGTGCGACGGCGAGATTTCCGTCGAGACGCAGGGCACGCCCGACTGCAGCAGCCATCACTGTTTCAAAGTTTGCAATCGTCATGCGAACCGAGACTCCCGACCGCTGGCTGATTCGCTGGCTCGTCCGTGCAAGCTGACTCACTCTGGCAAGCGTCTTCTTCAGATATTCCGGAACGACGACCTCTGCACCGCCGAACTGCTGCGCGGAGACCTCCTGATCCGCGATCGCGATCTCGGTGCAGGGATCGAAGGGATAATGCGTGCGGATCTGCGAACCGAATCGGTCCTTCAAAGGGGTGATGATGCGGCCGCGATTTGTGTAATCGTCAGGGTTCGCAGATGCCACAAGAATGACATCCACCGGAAGGCGCACACGAAATCCGCGAATTTGGACATCTCGCTCCTCGAGAATGTTCAAGAGCCCTACCTGAATACGTTCCGCGAGGTCAGGCAGCTCATTGATCGCGAAGATCCCTCGATTCGTGCGCGGGACAAGGCCATAGTGGATAGTGAGTTCGTCTGCAAGATATCGGCCCTCTGCGACTTTGATCGGATCGACCTCACCGATGATGTCGGCGATCGAGGTATCGGGAGTCGCGAGCTTCTCTCCAAATCGATCCTCGCGGCCCACCCAGGTGATCGGTGTCTCGTCTCCCCGTTCGGCGACGAGCTCTCTGGCGTGGCGCGACACCGGATGGTAAGGGTCATCGTTCATCTCAGAGCCCTGAACGATCGGCGTTTGCGCGTCGAGAAGCTCCACGAGGGAACGGATGATGCGCGATTTCGCCTGCCCGCGCTCACCGAGAAAAATGATGTCGTGGCCCGCGAGAAGGGCATTTTCGAGTTGCGGAATGACGGAAGACTCGTATCCCATGATGCCCTCGATGATTGGCTTTCCCGAGCCGATCCGTGCGAGCACGTTGTTGCGAATTTCGGCCCGTACCGGAACGCTCTGCCAGCCCGATGCCTTGAGTTCGCCAAGGGTAGCCGGCCGGGCAATATTCTCGCTGTCAGAAGATCGTGCCATCCGTCTTACCCTAACTGAGTGAACCTCCCGTGATGCTCTGGCCCCGAGGTTGTTTCGGCCCGCTTTCGGCGCGAACTCCATTGAACGGCAATGAGCGCTGCCGAGGCGCATTGGCCGATTCCGCCGGAGTGCGCGAGTATTTTCCCGCTCCTTGGATACACACCGACAGGTGCTGTCCTAGATTGGGGCAGTCAAGAGATTCCTGAGTGAGCTGGAGGGTGCTGTGACCGTCGTCGATCCGGCGAAGCCAAGCGTTTCCGTGACCGCGGTGCAGATTGGCAAGGCTCGAGGTGGACCCCCGCTCTCTCAGGTGCTTCGAAGGGACCGCTGGTGGGTACAGCCCGCGCTCATCGTCTTTGGGCTCGTGGCGTTTACGGTGTACGCCACCTGGGCAGCTTTCCGGAACGGGCACTACTACGCAGGCGGCCTCGCGGGTACCCAGGCGCGCGACTACCTCTCCCCGTTCTATTCACCCTGTCTGACCGGCAACTGCCATGGTTACGTGTGGGGGCCGATCGTGGGTTCCTGGTGGGCGCTTTCACCTGCTCTCTTGATCCTGATATTCCCGCTTGGGTTTCGGATGACCTGTTACTACTACCGCAAGTCGTACTACCGGTCTTTCTGGCTGTCGCCCCCCGCCTGCGCGGTACCCGATGCGGGCTCCGCGACACCCAATGGCCGGCGCAAGCGCTACACCGGAGAGACGAGATTTCCGCTGATCATTCAGAACATCCACCGGTATTTCTGGTACGCGGCCGTCGCATTTGCCGGAATCCTCACCTGGGATGCAATCGCCGCATTTCGTTTTTCAAATGGTATTGGCATCGGCCTCGGCACACTGATATTCATTGTCAATGCGGTCCTAATCTGGGCCTATACGCTGGGATGTCATTCCTGTCGACACCTTTGTGGTGGAGGAATCAACAGGCTCTCAGAGCACCCAACGCGTCATTGGATCTGGAAGAACATCGCCTCAAAGCTCAACGAACAACACCAGCTCTTTGCGTGGCTTTCGCTTATCTGGATTGCCTTCACGGACTATTACGTCTACCTCGTCACGACCGGGATGATCCACGATCCGAGGTTCTTCTAAATGACCGAGTACGAAACTCACATCGTTGATGTCTTGATCGTCGGAGCGGGTGGGGCGGGGCTCCGCGCGGCCGCCGAGGCAAGCGCGATGGGCGCTACGACTGCCGTCGTATGCAAGTCCCTCCTGGGCAAGGCCCACACCGTCATGGCAG
>DAIDIA010000290.1 GCA_027459565.1 Acidimicrobiaceae bacterium
ATTGAGTGCTGTCGCGAGATGGTCACCCTCTCGCTGACGGTCGTCAGAGGTCCTCGAGCGCTCGGCCGGTTTTGGCCGAGCGGGTCGGTCGAACGATGAAAGCCGGCAATGGCGCGAAGCGCTCTGGCGACTATCGTTTCCACAGCCAGCGGAACGTGTTCCCGATGGTATGGCTAGGAAGACTGCGCGGCGATCCTCGCCTCGCGAGGAGGCAGCATGCTCTCTAGGTATCCGATCGGTCTGGGTGCGACGCTCGTTGCGCTCGCGATCGTCGGACGGCGTTTTGTCCTCCTCGGCCGTCTTTTCGGATCCGGACAGCCTGCACCTGGCCGTCGGCTGTCTTTTCGAAGGGCGCGACGCGAGTTCGTCGAGGTCTTTGGACAGAGTCGGCTCTTGCGCTGGAGCGTTCCGGGTTTCGCCCACGCGTTCACCTTCTGGGGCTTCGTGGTACTGCTCCTGACCGTGATCGAGGCGTGGGGAGGGTTGTTCTCCCGGACCTTCGCCATCCCTGCGATCGGTCACGCGCCGTTCGTCGGTTTTGTCGAGGACCTCTTCTCGGCGCTCGTTCTCGTCGGACTCCTCATGTTCGCGGTCATGCGCATCGGCCAGGCACCGAAACGGCGAGGGCGCGAATCGCGGTTCTTTGGTTCACACACCCGCGCGGCGTGGGTCGTCCTCGGGATGATCGCGCTCGTGATCCTGACGCTTGTGATGTATCGCGGGGCACAGGCGAACACCGGTGACCTTCCCTACGGGTCATGGGCCTTCGTCTCGCATCTCGTTGGGCGCGCGCTCCGGCCACTGGGTCTGGGAACGAACCGGGTCCTCGAGACAGTCTTCATCGATGCGAACGTCGTCGTCATCAGCGGATTCCTGGTGCTCGTTGCCTACTCGAAGCATCTCCACATCTTCCTCGCCCCCGTGAACATCGCGTTCTCCCGTGATCGCCGTCTCGGTGGTCTTGGAACGACACCCGATCTCGAGCTCGCGCTCGCCGAGGAACGGGCACTCGGTGTGGGAGCGATCGAGCAGTTCTCCTGGAAGCAACTTCTCGACCTCGGCACGTGCACCGAGTGCGGGAGGTGCCAGAGCCAGTGTCCCGCGTGGGCGACTGGCAAGCCCCTCTCGCCGAAGCTGTTGATCATGGACCTTCGCGATGAGCTGTATCGCTCGAAGGAGCGTCTTGTCGACAAGAGGACCGATCCCGCGGACTTGGTGAACACGCATGCCCTCGTGCCGGGTGTCATCGACCCCGATGTGCTCTGGGCCTGCACGACCTGTGGGGCGTGTGTCGAGGAATGCCCGGTCGATATCGAGCACGTCGATGCGATCATCGATATGCGGCGCCATCAGGTGCTCGAGGAGTCCGAGTTCCCGAGCGAGGCGGGAGCGATGATGCGCAATATCGAGAACCGGGGGGACCCATGGGGTCTTGGCACATCACAGCGTCTCGTCTGGACCGAGTCTCTGGATTTTGAGATTCCCGTCGTCATGGATCAGATCGATGACGACATCGAATACCTCTTCTGGGTCGGCTGTTCGGGTGCGCTCGATGAGCGGGCGCGTGCGACGACGCAGGCGACGGCGAAGCTCTTGCATGTTGCGGGGGTGAAATTCGCCATTCTCGGCAAGCGCGAGAGCTGCACCGGCGATCCCGCGCGTCGGATCGGCAACGAGTATCTCTATCAGACGCAGGCGCGCCAGAACATCGCGACGATGAACGAGGCGCGCGTGCGCAAGATCGTTGCCTCGTGCCCGCATTGTTTCAACACCCTTGCCAATGAATACCCCGCACTCGGCGGTAATTTCGAGGTCGTTCACCACTCGGAGCTGCTCGCGCATCTCGTCGCGACGGGACGTATCGTCCCGGGTGCAATCGACAAGCGGGTGACGTTTCACGATCCGTGCTATCTCGGACGACATAACCGCGTCTTCGACGATCCAAGGTCGGTGCTCTCGGCTCTCGAGGGCGTTGATCTCGTCGAGATGGATCGATCCAGGGAGAAGAGCTTCTGCTGTGGCGCGGGGGGCGCGCGCATGTGGCTTGAGGAGGACATCGGCACGCGGATCAATATCGGGCGTACCAAGGAGGCCGTCTCCACCGGTGCATCAGCGATCGCAACCGCGTGTCCCTTCTGCAAGGTGATGATCGACGACGGTGTAAAGTCAGAGGGCAAGATGGACGACGTTGAGGTGCTCGATATCGCCCAGCTACTTGAACGGTCTCTGCGCCACGCAGAACCACAGGACGTCTAGCGGTTTCGTCTTCGTCCGCCAAGGTCCCCTGTGCCCATGACGTCTCCTTCCCCTACGAGGTCCCAGGTCAATCCATATGAATGTCGCCGTTTGTGTAAAGCAGATTCCCAGCGCAGAGACGCCCTTGGCCTTCGATCCAACCTCGAAGACACTCGTTCGCACGGGTCCGCTGGTGCTCGACGAATCCGACAGTTTCAGTGTCGAGATGGCACTGCGCCTCGTGGAGCAGTCGGGCGGCGGAGACGTGACCTTGATCTCCGTCGTTCCCGATGGCGAGACCCAAGGGCTGCGAACGGCGCTGGCGATGGGCGCAGCCCGCGCCGTGCTCGTGTCGGATCCGCTGCTCTCCGGGCTTGACGCGCTGGGGACGGCCAAGGTCCTCGCGGCGATGGTCCGGCGTCTCGACGCCGATCTCGTGCTTGCGGGCACCGAGTCGAGCGATGGATATACCGGCACGGTTCCCGTGCAGATGGCCGAGCTCCTCAACTATCCCGCGGTCAGTTTTGTCCGTCACGTGGAGATCTCGGGTGACCATCTCGTCACCGAACGCCAGACCGAGGAGGGTTTCGAGGAGGTGACCTGTCCACTTCCCGCAGTCGTCTCGGTTACCGCAGGCGTCGTCGAGGTGCGGTACCCATCGTTCAAGGGAATCATGGCGGCGAAGTCGAAGCCTGTCGAGGTGCTGACGGTAGCGGATCTCGGACTCGAAGCCGATTCGCTCGGCATTGCCGGTGCGCGTCAGGAGGTCATCGCGCTTGAACAGGCAGAGTTGCGCCCATCGGGCGAGATCATCACCGACTCAGGAGATGCCTTCGAAACCATTGTCGAACGTCTCGTTTCGTGGAACATCATCTCGGAGCATCAATGAAGACGATCTGGATTCTCGCTGAGGCCCGGAATGGACGCATACTCCCCGTCGCAGAGGAGCTCGCTGGCGCGGCGCGACAGCTGGCATCGACAGTCGAGGCGGTTGGCTGGGGTGGCGCGGAAGCGGTCGACTTCGCGACGCTCGGCACCTACGATGTCTCCCGTGTCTTTCGGGTCGGCGATCTCGGTGACTCGCTCGTCGGTCCGCGCGTCGCTGCTGCAGTCGGCGAGATGCTCGAGTCCCATCCGAAGCCAGACGCGATTCTTGTCGGTGCGACCTATGACGGACGAGATGTTGCGGCGCGGCTCTCGGCCAAGATCGATGTTCCGGTCCTCACGAACGTCATCGATCTCAACGAGATCGATGACGCGCTCGTCAGTACCCACGCGGTGTTCGGAGGGACGGTGAACGCGACGGCGCGATTCACAGGTTCGGGACCCGGCATCTTTGTCGTGCGACCAAAGTCGTTCGAGCGCGGGGATACGGGTGGGGCAGCTGCTGAGGTCGTCGACATCGTTGCAGCGGATCCGGGTCCATCGGATGGGGCGAGAGTTGTCAGTCGTCACGTGCTGACCCAGGATGGTCCGAGTCTCGACTCGGCAGAGGTCGTCGTCGCCGGTGGTCGAGGGCTCGGGTCCAAGGAGAACTACCGCCTCATCGAAGAGCTGGCGCACTTGGTGCATGGCGCACCGGGCGCGTCGCGCGCGATTGTCGATGCGGGATGGGTGCCCTACTCCCACCAGGTTGGTCAGACGGGGAAGACCGTCAAGCCCGAGGTCTACCTTGCATTCGGGATCTCCGGCGCGACGCAGCACCTCGTGGGAATGAAAGATGCCAAGCACATCATCGCGGTCGACCGAGACCCGTCAGCTCCGATCTTCAGAGTCGCCGATCTCGGTGTGGTCGGGGACCTCGCCCAGGTTCTGCCGAAGTTGATCGAGGCGCTCCGCGCACGGGGTTCGCACGAATCGACGAACTAGTCGGGAGCTTGCATCGTTAGAGGTCGCGGGCAAGAGGCTCCGGTGGCGTCGCATGCTGATCCACGATGCGATTGATCACCGAGTCCGCAGCCTCCCACGGGTCGATCTCGCGGGCGACCAGCGATGCGCGGAGCTCCTCCGGAGTCTTCGCGAAGAGGGCGCGTACCTCGTGGTCAAGACGGGCACGGACAATCGCCTCGGTCTCCTGGACCAGTCGATCTCCACGGAATCTTTCGATTCCGCCGCCGGACTCCATCCAGGCTCGATGACGGTCCGTTGCGTCGAGGATCTCGGTGATCCCCTCGCGCGCGATGGCGGTCGCGGGGATGACCGGCGGGCGCCAATCCTGGTCGGAGGAGTTTCGCGCGTCCAACATCGACTCGAGGTCGGCCCGGGTCGCATCCGCCCCCGGTCGATCCGACTTGTTCAGTACAAACAGATCGGCAATCTCGAGCAGGCCCGCTTTCGCCGCCTGAACGTCATCGCCCCATCCGGGATTGACGACAACGATCGTGGTATCGACGAACCGGGCGATATCGAGCTCGACCTGACCGACACCGACGGTCTCGATGATCATCACATCGAAGTTCGCTGCACCGATCAGGCGCATCGCCTCAGGTGCAGCGAGCGCAAGTCCCCCGACATGTCCACGGCTCGCCATCGACCGGACGAAGACCCCTGCGTCAAGGGTGTGACCGAGCATGCGGACACGATCGCCAAGGATCGCGCCGCCCGACTTTGGCGAGGAGGGATCAATCGCAAGCACCGCGACCCTGGCCGATCGGGCACGCAGCTGCGCCACCAGGAGGTCGGTGAGCGTCGACTTCCCCGCGCCAGGGGCTCCGGTGATTCCAATCGCATACGCGTGGCCGGGATTCGCGCGCACGAGGTCAGCGACCTCCCGGGCGCGCGGCCCTCCGGATTCAACGATGCTGAGCAGCTGACCAAGGGCCGCAGCGTGGCCCTTTCGCGCGCTCGCGAAGAGGGGTGCGATGGGTCTTGACAGACGGCTCACGGCGACCACGCTACGAAGTCTGACCGGCGCATCTGCATCGACCTCGGCAGGCTAGTGCGCGCGATCCGAGGCATCGATGATGCTTCCCGAGGCCACGAGCTCGTCGATGCGTTCGCTCGCGTATCCGATCTCCGCGAGAATCTGGCGTGTGTCGGTCCCGAACCGCGGAGCCGGTGTACTCGGACCGGCCCCCGCGAGGCTGGGAACGGGTCCGCGCACGTGTCGGTAGCCGCCGGTCGTGGAGCCATCGGTTGTCTCGATGAGTCCGCGGGCGATGACCTGTTCGTCGTGCAGCGCCTCCTCGAGGCTGTTCACTGGAGCGCAGGGAATTCCGTGACCGGCAAACAGTGCCACCCATTCATCTGAAGATCGCCTGGTGAAGTCTTCCGTGAGAATTCCGATGAGCTGGTCTCGGTGATCGAACCGGTCCGCATTCGAGCGAAATTCATGGCCTGAGAGACGACTGTCATCGAGTGCCTCGACGAATCGCGTCCACATCGCGTCGTTGCCGATGAAGAGCGACATGTGGCCGTCGCGTGTCGCGAATGTCTGTGCCGGGACGATGGATGGGTGCGCTCCGTTCGCGATCCGTTGTGGCTCGTATCCGGTGTTGAGTTGCCAGGCCGCGAGGTACGACAACATCGACACCTGGACATCGAGGAGACCGAGATCGATGTGGCGGCCCCTCCCCGTTCGCACCCTCTCGACGAGCGCCGCGCTCACTGCAAGCGCAGCGGTCAGGCCACCGCTGTGGTCGACGTAGGAGATCCCAGCCTTTCCCGGTGGCCCGTCGGGCTCTCCGGTCATGCTCATCACGCCGGTCAGCGCCTGGATCGTGTAGTCGTAGCCGGGCCGTTTCGCATACGGTCCGGTCTCGCCAAATCCGGTGATCGAACAGGTGATGATATTCGGGTTGACCACGACGAGTGATTCGTGATCAAGGCCCAGCTTCGCCATCACGCCGGGCCGGAAGTTGTCGACGACAACCTCCGCGGAGCGGACGAGGTCGAGGACCACCGCCCGGCTCCCGGGATCGGCGAGGCGGACCCCGAACGAACGCTTGCCCCAGTTCAGCGACGAGAAGTACAGCGACTGCCCGTCATCGAGGAATGGGCCCAGTGACCGAGCCTCATCGAGTCGGTCAGAGTCCTCGACCTTGATCACCTCTGCCCCGAGCTCGCCGAGCACCATCGTCGCGTACGGCCCGGCGAGGAAGTGGCAGAGATCGATGATCCGTATGCCCGCGAGCGGACCCGGACCTGGCGTGGCACCGGTCTTCATCGGCGGGCGTCATCGTCGGCGAGCTGACGCAGTCCCTCGACGAGCACAGACAGGGGTGTTCCGGTGGGATAGACAGCGGCGGCCCCGATCGCAAGGAGTCTCTCCTGGTCCGACGGGGGAATGGTTCCGCCAACGACCACGGGAATATCTCCCGCCCCCACCTCTTTGAGTCCTTCGATGACCTTCGCTGTCAGCGAGATATGGGCACCACTCAGGATGGAGAGCCCAAGCACATCGACGTCCTCTTGCACCGCGACCGCGACGATCTCGTCGGTGCGCTGTCTGATGCCGGTGTAGATGACCTCGAATCCGGCGTCGCGTAGCGCGTAGGCGACGAGTTTCGCGCCGCGGTCGTGTCCGTCAAGGCCGGGCTTCGCGATCAGGATCCGGGCCGGCATCAGAATGTCGTCGGTTGTGTGAACGATCCCCAGACATCTTTGAGGGCGGTGACCATCTCGCCCACGGTGCAATCGACTTTCGCGCAGTCGATCAGGAGCGGCATCAGGTTGACGTCATCGCGCCGTGCTCCGTCAGCGAGCACTCCGAGCGCGTTGTTGACGGCGGACTGGTCGCGTGCCGCCTTGACCGATGCAAGTCGGTCGAGCTGGCGCCGCCGGTTTCCATCGTTCATCTGGTACCCCCGGACCTCGGGCATCGGCTCATCACTGGTGAAGCGGTTGACGCCAACGACAACCCT
>DAIDIA010000291.1 GCA_027459565.1 Acidimicrobiaceae bacterium
CGGAGGCGGCGTTCGCGGCTGCGCTCGGTGTCCGTCTCGGTGGTGAAAACAGCTACAACGGCGTTGTGGAGAGGCGCGGAGTACTCGGACGTGGCCGATTGCCAGAGTCTCGGGACATCGTTCGCGCGCAGCGCCTCTCGACCGACGTCGGTCGACTCTTTGTTCTCTGTGCGATGGTCCTCGGCTGCGCCCTGGACCGACAAGACATTCGATCGAGAGACACCGGCGCGGCCGGGGTTCCCAAGGTCGCAGGGCTGGCGTCATGACCGGTCGGACAGAACGCGAAGTCGTCATACCGGCTCCGCGTGCCCACGGTGGTGATGCGGTCATTCTGGCGCGGGCGCTCGGCGTCGATCCGGATGCAATTCTCGACCTCTCGATGACGCTGAACCCACTCGCGGGAGATGTGGCCGCTCTTGTGCGTCGCTCTGCCGGCGCGATACGCCGATATCCCGATGCGGATACGGCAACGAGGGTGCTCGCGGAGGCAATCGGTGTCGGAGCCGACCGGCTCCTTGTCACCAACGGAGGAGCGGAGGCGATCGCACTCGTCGCCGCCGAGCTCGGCGCGGCAACGGTGACCGGGCCGGAGTTCTCGCTTTGGCGTCGTCACCTCGCATCGGAGTCGTTGGTGGGTGACCAGAGCACAGCGGGGCGGGTGCGCTCGAACCCGAACAATCCGACCGGGATGCTCGCGGGTGAAGACGAGATCGCCCAGTGCTGGGACGAGGCCTTCTACCCGCTCGCAACAGGGAGATGGACCCGCGGTGACTTCGAACGCGGAGCGATCGTTGTCGGCTCCTTGACCAAGTTGTTTGCGTGTCCTGGATTGCGGCTCGGCTACGTCGTCGCTCCCGACGCCGTCTTCCGCGATCGCCTTGAACGGCGACAGCCGATGTGGTCGGTGAATGCGCTTGCACTCGAGATATTGCCCACGCTCGTTGCGAGCGCCCGGCTCGTGGAGTGGGCGGGCGAAATCTCCTCGCTCTCAGGATCATTCGCGACACTGTTTCGCACCAGAGGTTTTCGTGTCACTGCGACCGATGCGCCGTGGGTCCTCGTACGCGGCGCCAGCTGGCTGCGAGAGGCTCTCGCGCGACACAGTATCCTCGTGCGCGACTGTTCTAACTTTGGGCTCGAAGACACGCTTCGCATCGCGATCCCGAGATCGCAGGAGTTCGCGCGCGTTGGGCTCGCGCTCGACCGTGCACTCGAGGTGAGGAGATGAGCCTTTCGGGAGCCGTGCTTGTCTGCGGAACGGCGAGTGACGTCGGCAAGAGCCGGATTGTGGGTGGGCTTTGTCGCGTCCTGGTCCGCGACGGCGTGCGCGTTGCGCCGTTCAAGGCGCAGAACATGTCGCTCAATTCGTGTGTGACCGAGACGGGTCATGAGGTCGCGCGCTCGGTGGAGTACCAGGCTCGGGCGGCACTGATCACGACCGAGGTTGGAATGAATCCCATCCTCCTCAAGCCGTCCGCGGAGATGGAGAGCCAGTTGATCGT
>DAIDIA010000292.1 GCA_027459565.1 Acidimicrobiaceae bacterium
GTTTTGCCGACCACATGGGCCCTGTCGACGTGACCAGGGAGCACGGCATCGACGTTGGACCGCATCCACACATGGGCCTTCAGACCGTGACCTGGCTCGTCGAGGGCGAGGTGCTCCATCGCGACAGTCTGGGTTCGGAGCAGCTGGTTGTACCGGGTCAGCTGAACCTCATGACCGCGGGCATGGGTGTCTCGCATGCGGAGGAGTCGACTGGTCGTCACGAGGGCGTGCTCGAAGGCGTCCAACTCTGGATCGCCCAGCCCGAAAAGACCCGTCACGGCGACCCGGCGTTCGAACATCACCCGGAACTTCCGAGGCTTGCATTCGACCACAACGTCGTGACGGTGCTGATCGGGGACTTCAACGGGGTCTCGTCTCCCGCACGCCACGACACGGAACTCGTCGGGGCCGAGCTCGTGCTCCACTCGACAGTCGAGATCCCGCTCATGTTCGATTTTGAATACGCGCTGATCGTCCTCGATGGTGCCGTCCGCGTCGGTGAGACGGCACTCATTCCGGGTAAGTTCGGTTATCTCGGTGCCGGCAGGGAGTCACTGGTGATTAAGCCGCTCGACACCTCGCGGTTGATTCTGGTGGGGGGTGAGCCATTCGAGAGCCCGGTCTTGATGTGGTGGAATTTCGTCGGACGCACGCGATCGGAGATCGAGGCCGCGTATCGCTCGTGGCAGACGCGAGAGGCAAGATTCGGGTCGGTCGCGAGTCGCCTTGCCCGTATTGAAACTGGTCCGCCCTACTGGACAAGAGCTCCGCGCGAGTAGTGGAGCTGCTCCCGGTTCTTGTGGGGTTATTCGCGCGACCCCTCGCGGCTGTTTTGCATCGCGAAATCGAGGTGAAGCAGTTCGCTGAGATGTTCGAGCGCAGGAATGGTCGCACGGATTGTCTCGCGCTCGGATTCGCTCAATTTGCTGATTGCCGCGCGCAGTGACTCGGTATTTCTCGCGCGGATCTCAATGAGTAGGTCGTTCCCCTCGACGCCGAGCTTGAGAAGGTGTGCCCGTCGGTCGAGAGGGTCTGCGACACGCTCGATGAGCCCGCGTCGAACGAGAGAGTCGACAACCCTGTTCATCGTCGCCGAGGAGATGCCCTCGAGTTCCGCGAGAGCGGTCAACCGGAGGGATCCCGCCTGCTCGATTCGCGCGAGCGCCGACGCCTGGGAGGCGGTGAGATCACTCCCGACGCGGATGCGAAGTTGCCGGTGCACGCGTGTCAGAGCGACGCGGAGCGCGACGGCTTCGTTGACGAGAAAGTCGGAGTTCGAGTTCGGACCCAAAGCGCTCACCCCCCGAATCCGGCAGCTCCCAACGGCCGACATTATACTTAGTACGTACTAACTAAATAATAACGGGTGTTGAGCGCCCACGGCGTGATGACCTCGGTGCACAGGGGAGATGGCAGAAGAGCGGATGTCGATCGAGACCGCACGCGACAACTACAAATGGGTCGCCCTTTCGAACACCACGATCGGGATCTTGATGAGCATGATCAACAGCTCGATCCTGTTGATCTCGCTTCCCGACATCTTCCGGGGCATCAAGCTCGATCCGCTCTCTCCGGGGAACACCTCCTATTTCCTCTGGATCCTGATGGGCTTCTTGCTCGTGACATCGGTGCTGGTCGTGAGTTTCGGTCGCATCGGAGACATCTTCGGCCGGGTGAGGATGTACACGCTCGGGTTTGCCATCTTCACGATCTTCTCGATCCTGCTCGCCGTGACCTGGTTCACCGGCCCCGCGGCAGCGCTTTGGATCATCGTGATGCGTATCGGCCAGGGCATCGGTGGTGCCTTCATCTTCGCCAACTCCAGCGCAATCATCACCGACGCATTTCCCGCCGATGAGCGCGGATTCGCGCTTGGCATCAATGGTGTTGCGGCGATCGGCGGCGCGTTCCTCGGACTGTTGCTCGGCGGACTGCTGGCGCCGATCGAGTGGCGCCTCGTGTTTCTCGTCTCGGTGCCGTTTGGGCTGTTCGGCACCGTCTGGGCGCATATGCGCCTACGTGACAGTGGCATCCGCAAGAGGGTCAAGATCGACTGGATTGGAAACTTTGCCTTCGCGATCGGGTTGATCGCGATCTTGATGGGGATCGTCTATGGGCTTCAACCCTATGGGGGGCATCCGATGGGCTGGACAAGTCCGTTCGTCCTCGCATGCCTGCTTGGCGGCACGGCGATACTCGTCGGATTCGTCTTCTATGAGCTGCGTGTCGAGAGTCCGATGTTCGAGATCGATCTCTTTTCGAGCCGCGCGTTCACGATGGGCAACCTCGCTGCACTCCTGTTATCGCTCGCGCGAGGTGGCCTGCAGTTCATGCTGATCATCTGGCTCCAGGGGATCTGGCTTCCGCTGCATGGATACAGCTTCGCGCGCACACCCCTGTGGGCGGGTATCTACATGATCCCACTGACCGTCGGATTCTTTATCGCCGGGCCGCTTGCAGGTCGCCTCGCCGACCACTTCGGTGCCCGTCCGTTCGCCACCGCGGGACTTGTGTTGTCCGGAGCGAGCTTCCTTGGACTCCAGGCGCTCCCGATCGACTTCCCCTATCCGCTTTTCGCCGCACTCTTGTTGCTGGTCGGACTTTCGATGGGGCTCTTCGCCGCTCCGAACACGAGCGCCGTGATGAACAGCCTTCCCGCAAACCAACGTGGCGCGGGCGGGGGAATGCTGAACACCTTCCAGAACTCGGCGAGTGTGCTCTCGATCGGACTCTTCTTCACGATGATCTCGTTCGGCCTTGCCTCGCGACTTCCGAAGGCACTCTTCTCGGGTCTCACCCATCAGGGTGTCTCGTCTCAGACGGCTCTCGCGATATCGCACATCTCCCCGCTCGGGAGTCTGTTCGCCGCGTTTCTTGGAATCAACCCCATGCAGTCGTTGCTCGGCCCAAAGGTGCTGAGTGCTCCCGGGGTTCACGCTGCGACGCTCACCGGACAGCGCTTCTTCCCGTCGTTGATCTCCGGACCGTTTGGACACGGGCTGAGACTTGCGCTCCTGCTCGCCGCGGCACTGTGTCTGCTCGCGGCCGTGCTCTCTTGGCTTCGCGGAGCGGTCCCGGTCGCTGAGGTGCGCAAGATCTCTGCGGGCCAAGGTGTGGCGCCAGATGAGATGGTCGATCACGTTGCACGCGAGGCCGCGCTCGCGTTGCCGGGCGCAATGGCCGTCTCCGAGACCGCCACCTAGCGCCATCGCCGCGCGCTCCTTGGGGTCGGTTGTCCTTCATCGAACACTTGATGGGACAAATCAGGCTGCATTCAGTCATCGGGGTGCGGAGACTTTAAGCTCTCGACATGGGCGTCATCCGTGTCTTCGTCAACGTCACGGATGCCGACCAGTCTCTCTGGAGCACGATGAAGACGATCGAATGCTCCGCGACGCGGCCGCGGTGAACTGAGATGCGGACGCTGACGCGCGCAGACCTTTTGACGATGAGCCTCGCCGGCCTCGTCTCGCTTGTCGCGGCGATCCTCAAGCTCAGCCATGGTGGGACCGTCGCGGTATTCGTTTCGAGCGCAGTCGCGATTGCCGTGATCGCCGCGCTCGTAGGTCGAAGTGTCGATCACCTCGCGGACCAGATGGGTTCTGGTGCGACAGGATTCCTGCAGAGCGCGCTCGCGAATCTCCCCGAGTTCTTCATTGGCATCTTTGCGCTACGGGCCGGACTGATCTCGGTGATCCAGTCAGCACTCATCGGATCGATCCTCGCGAATGTCCTGCTCGTGCTCGGCGTCTCTTTCATGGCCGGTGGTCTCAAGCATGGAACCCAGCGGTTCTCGACGACGGCTCCGCGGCTGACGCTCCTGTTGCTGGTTCTCGCGGTCGCGATCATCATGGTTCCGACGCTGTCTTCGCATCTTGGAACCCGGGGCGCTGCGCACGAGGTCGCGATGTCCAACATCGCCTCCGTGCTCCTGTTTGCGATATTTGCGCTGTCGATTCCGACGACGGTTCGACACGCGGGTTCGAGCGAACCAGAGCTTCTCGAAGGTCCGATCTGGCCGCTGTGGCTCGTCATGGTGGTTCTCGCAGTGACGAGCGTTCTCGCGCTCTTCGTATCGGATTGGTTCATCGGTGCGCTGGCACCGGCGATGCACACACTGCGGATATCACAGGCATTCGCCGGACTTGTCATCGTCGCCATCGCGGGAAGTGCGATCGAGAATTTTGTCGGCATCAAACTCGCGCTCGACGACCGACCCGACTATTCGCTCTCGGTGATACTGCAGAGTCCGGTGCAGATCGCGATTGGCCTCATACCCGTTCTTGTCCTGCTCTCGAACTTCGTTGGGCCGACCCCGCTCACGCTCGTCCTGCCGACGATGCTCCTGTCGATGCTCGCGGTATCGATCACCGTCGCCATCGTGGTGGTGTTCGACGGCGAATCAACCTGGCTCGAGGGGGCTGGCCTGATCGGCCTCTATGTGATGATCGCCACCGCGTACTGGTGGGGTTAGCAGCGAACCGGGATCAACGAGATCCGCGGTCGGCACCGAGACCGTGACAACCTCTGTTCACCCGTGGGCCCGTCCGGACTACCAGACGGTTTCGAGGATGTCCTTCGTCGCATCTCGCCACGGAACTCCGCGGGGGAGGACGATCTCTCCGGGACGGACGCGCTCGTACGCGGTCGGGTCGGTTCCCTTGGGTGCCCTGCCGTTCTCGACGTCGTAGGTCGCCTCGATCAGCATCTCGCGAGCGGCCTGGATGGCGCGGTCTGTCGATCCGAGAGCCTCGAGGTCGCGGCGCACGATCGATCCCATTCCCTCCTGGATCGCGAAATCCTGGGTGTTGAGACCCGAGATGCCCGTGAAGGTCTTGGTGCGCTGGACCTCTCGGTCGATCAGGTAGTCGTTGCCGGGATTTTGCTTGAGCCAGTACGAACCGGGGATCATGTCCTGCTTCCCGCGACCGAACCAGTGCTCCACCTCGTTCCAACCCTCATCGGTGATCTCGTGCTCGTCGTTCGCCGTGTACTTCCAGTTGTAGACGTAGCAGTTCTCGTCATCGATCGGTACCCAGATGTGGCCATCGAGCGAGGGAAGCTTGTTCTCATTGCCCATGAAGTCAAAGAGGAACGCCCTCGCCTGCTGACTCGGCATGTAGTACTGGTAGACGCGTACGTAGCTCCGGTCCTCGGAGATGTTGCGGATCGATCCGTATCGGAAGCCATAGTCGGTGCGGTCCACCTCAAGCGTCGGATGCGGGTCGAGTACGCGCAGCGTGTTGGGATTGGAGAGGTCGTTGTTGTGCGCGAACGACGAGTGGGCGGTGTCGATGCCACCCTCGAATCCCTGGAGGTAGTTCGCGTGCTCTCCGGTCTTGGAGACCCGCTGGTGCTTGAGATACGGAGCTCTCATCCACTCGTAGTTGGGAGGTGGTGGCATCTCCTGTGTCGGCCCCATGTAGGCCCAGACGATGCCCGCCTTCTCGTATGTCGAGTAGGCCTTGATCGCGACGCGGAGCCGGAATCTCGAATAGGGGGGCTCGGAGGGCATGTCGACACAGGCGCCCTGCACGTCGAACTTCCACCCGTGATACACGCAACGCAGTCCGCACTCCTCGTTGCGTCCAAAGAAGAGCGGTGCACGGCGGTGCGCGCAGTAGGCCTCGACGAGACCGATCTCGCCCGCCGAGTCGCGGAACGCGACGAGGTCCTCGCTCAGCAACCGGACGCGCACCGGTGGACCGTCCGGCTCGGGGATCTCCTCGGAG
>DAIDIA010000293.1 GCA_027459565.1 Acidimicrobiaceae bacterium
ATGAGTATGTTACTCGCTCTAAATGCGCATGTTGTATTCTCGTTATGAGTATCTTAGGCGCTTGTAACTGAGAGCTTCGTACCGAGCGGCCAATCCATTTCGACATCACTCGAGGAGCTCGAAAACTATCGGGGAGAGCAATTCTCACCCCGCGTGCGCGATCCGTGCGCGATCTCCTTGCAACTGGGTGCGATTTGACGCGACCGACTGTGACTCTCTGCGTCTCTGAACAGGTATGTCTCGAATTGGTGCAGGTCAAAAAGTGGCCAGGTTCAAGTTCGCAACGTGGAAGTCGGCGGTTCGAGTCCGCTCACCTCCACCACGTTTCCTCTGATCACATTGCGCAATTGACCGAACCTTAAAGGACACGCGCTCTACTACAGCGCATCGATTTGGCTCGTAAGTCACCTCGATCTGAGCAATTTTCGATTCACCCGATTCGTGTTCGCGTATCACGATATGCGATACACTAGGGATATGGCACGAGCAATCTCCGTCCGGTTGGACGATGACGCTGATCGGGCTCTTCGGACCCTCGAAGCGACTGGACTTAGCCAGTCGGAGGCGGTCCGCTCCGCGTTGCTTTCATCTGTTCATCACCTTCGCCGAAGTAAGGATTTGGCCGCTGAAGTCGCTGCCCTAGAGACAGATGACGAGGATAGAGCGGAGATGCTCGCTGTGGCTGAACTCATGGAGTCACTTCGTGCTTCGGGGTGACGTCCATCGATTCCGGTTACCTCCAGGCGTTGGGCACGAACAGCACGGTGATCGTTTCGCCATCGTGGTACAGGCCGATGAATTCCTGCCGCGCTCGGTCGTTGTTGTCGCACCGACCTCGAGAAGTGCTCGTGCTGCTTCTTTTCGGCCCGAAGCACAAATTGAGGGTGAATCCACGCGAGTGCTCGTTGAACAACTCGGCGCGGTCGATTTACAGCGACTTGGCAAACTTGTAGGCCACCTGACGCACGCCGAGATGTGGAGCGTGGACGAAGCGCTGATAGATATTCTCGGATTGCACTGACATCAGTGTCTCGGCGGATGAATGACGTGTTGAACCAACCGTCTGATATGCGTCCGAACTGGGCGATATTGCTCGACCACCTGGCGGGTGCATTCAATAATCGCTTTGAACCGTGAACGGTTCTTGTCTCGAGTCGCCTTTGGTACCACTCCTCGATCGATCGCGAGGACCGCAGAGCGCGCTCAATGACGAGCCTTAACAATTGGAATCTCAGTTCCGTAGACGAATAGAGCGCGGTTCGAGTACGTACCCCTCACCTCCACAAAATCAGATTTCGGGGATTGTGAGACTGGTCAAATATGACGTAGGTCAATCCTGGTGGATCAAGACCGATACGCGTCTGCACGATGTCGAACCGCTGATACTTTCACGGTGCGCGTGACGTCTTCAATGAAGTACAGCACCCGATAGTCGCCGCGGCGCGCTGAGTACGCCGGTGCCAAGGGGGGTCCGAGTGGTTTCCCAACGCGCCTTGGATTCTCGAGCAACGGCCCGGTTATGAATGCGTACACCGCGTTCGCGATCTTTTCGGGTAGCACATCAGTGAGTGCCTTTGCTACCGAAGCGGCGACCAGGAGGTTGTAATTTTCGTTACTTGGCGTCGACACCACGCCCGGCACTCGTCATTGCCTCGGCGAGCTGGTCAGCGTTGAGGACATCGCCTTCCGAGAGTGCTTGCATGCCCTCTTGGTGGGCTAGAAGTAGCGTTGAGTCGGAGAGGACAGCAATCGTCTCGCGCATCGTGTCGTAGTCGTCGGCTCCCATGAGGACGGCAGCACGATGTCCATTCTTCGTGATCTCGAATCGCTCGTGCGTTGAACTGGCTTCGTCAACCAATTTGGACAATTGGGCCCGAGCATCGGCGATTGGCAGGGTGGTCATGTACATAATTATAGCGCTATTTTGATTGAAGATGCGATCCGCGTTCTCATTGTGCTGCTCAAGGTTCACCACGTTTCCCTTCCTCAACTAGGGATATTTCAGCGCCCTTTACAAACAAAGCGCGGTTCGGGTACGTACCCCTCACCTCTACCCCTCCACAGAACTGATCCAAGTCCACCTAGTCCCCGCCCAGACTTGCCCGCTTCACACGACCGCTATTGCCGCCGGCCACGAGTAACTGAGTCGTTCCGGAATCGCCGCATTCGTGATGGGCGTCCGCACTGTCGGCAAGTTGGGGTGTTCCAGTGTCGACGCCGCCTGAAAACTGAGCAGAACTAACGTTATTACGTCACCTCTCGTGATGAGTAACCGCAGGCTGTCAACTGAGAAAACCTTGCCGGTTTTTGTGGATTTCGGCAGGAATGCTACGAAAGGTAGGTCGGGATGCGCAACACGAAGTTGCAGAGGTGGGCCACGCTCGCCGCTCTCAATCTTGTCGGCGCGGCTGTTGTTCTTGTCGCGAGTAGTGGGCCCGTGCTTGCCAGCACATCTCTCCAATCCGGTGCCCCCCCGTCTGTCGGTGGCATCTTCATAGCACCAGTCAGCTCGACATCGGTCAGGGTAGACGCGCCGATCGATCCGAACGGCTCAGACACGACCTACATCGTCAACTTCGGTACCACTTCTGCCTATGGCTTGACAACGTCGCCGCAAGACGCGGGATCGGGAACGGCAATGATCACCGTGTCGGTGCGCCTCTCTGGTCTGCTACCTAACACGACCTACCATGTTGACCTCCAGGCGACGAATGCGGATGGCACTTCGTCGACTGGCGACAGCACCTTTGTCACGCGAGCGCCAGATGCACCAACCGTGTCCACCGTGTCCACCGTGCCGAAGCGAGGCTCGCTGCCGCCAGTGAGTCAGCCGACGCAGTCGCTGTCGGCACAGCTCGTTCGAGTCGCCGTCACGAATCCCGCAGGGTTGTTCGATGGACTGTCCGGAATTTCGTGCGCTTCGAGATTCTGCCTGGCTGTCGGATTCCAAGGGCAAACCGGCGGCACGGTCAGGCCACTCGTCGAGCGATGGACAGGAAGGTCATTTGCCGAATTCCCTTCGCCAACGTCGTCCGGTGCAACTCTGTATGCCGTCGCCTGCCTGAGCAGTGCAGATTGCATCGCAGTGGGGCGCGATGGGCACAACACCTACTCGGCGCGATGGACTGGGCACAGCTGGATCGTCGTGCCGACGCCGAGCCCCTCCACCGCGAATGGCGACATCTTGCGATCGGTGAGCTGCGTATCGGCGGTGAATTGCTGGGCCGCGGGTTATACCGACGGTGCCACGGCGGATATGGCGATTCTGCTCGAGCACTGGAACGGAGATAGCTGGTCGGTCGTTGGCGCTCCTAGTCCGCACGCGACGGTTCTTAACGGAGTCAGTTGCGCGTCAGCGGCGAACTGCTGGGCCGTCGGCGCGTATGACGCGTTTCCCGGCGTCGGCTCCGTGCTTGCCGAACATTGGAATGGCAGCAGTTGGGCGATCGTCCCGTTATCGGGCCCTTCAGGATCCGCGGGAGAGTTCGATGTTATTTCCTGCCACCGATTGTCCACATGCTGGGCGAGTGGATCCGGCATAAGGAACAACTTCATGCTTCGCTATATGCGCGGCTCATGGCATGTAATCAATGATCCCTCGATTACGGCGACTGGCGTCTTGGCAGTTTCCTGCGGCTCCGTTAGAACATGTTGGTCTGTAGGGCCCGAACTCACAGCTGGATACTGGAATGGAAGAGCGTGGAATGTGGCGAAGCAGCCAACGTACATCGGCGGCGGCTTTACCAGCGTTGCCTGCCCCTCCGCGTCTGAGTGTCTCGCCGTTGGCATATTGGAGAACCGGGTGACCAATTCGACTGCGTCGCAGCGGGCAGTCGCGTACTTGGCGCGACCCACCTAGTCACGATTGGTCCGGGACCCGACTGTGCGGACTTCGTCAAGGACGGCTTGCGCCCTGAGACCGTTTGCCACTATCTCGTCAGTAGGGCAAGAAGTCAACTAACAGGCGAGGTCGCACCCTCTTTGGAGAGGTCATCCGACATCTTGGGGAGATCAATGGCGTTGACATGACGCGGAGCGTTTGGATCGGGTACGTCGCTCTCGTCCACCAGAAGTTTGAGACCGGCGCTACGGTGATCGGAATGGGCCCAGCGGTATCGATCGAGGAGGGGTGTCTATGGCGGGCCGGTTCGTGTATTGGATGAATGTTTCGCTCGATCTCTTTATCGAGCATGCGACCGGGGAACACGGAAGCATTGAGGGGCCCAGCTGGCCCCGTCTTGGCGAGCCGCTCCATCGCGAGTTCAACGCCCGCGCACGCGCGATGTCGATGGTGGTCGAGGGACGAATCGTCTATGAGATGATGGATCCCTTCTGGCCGAATGCTCGTACGGATGAGTCACTGCCCGATTACCTGCGCGAATTCGGCGAGATCTGGGCCGCCATCCCCAAGGTGCTCGTCTCGCGTACTCGCACGAAGGCTGAGCACAACACGCGCATCATCGGCGACGACGCGATCGAACAGCTTGCGGTTCTGCGGCAAGAGGCGGATGGCGATATCGGCATCGGTGGCGCGAACCTCGCCACGCAGGTACTTCGGGCGCACCTGCTTGACGAACTCATGCTGTTTACGCACCCGGTCGTCCTTGGCGCCGGACGCCCGCTCTTTGACACGCTCGACCAACCTCTCGAACTCGACCTCCTGGAACAGCGTTCATTGGACCAAGGCGTGACTATGCACCGCTACTCGGTGCGCGGAGCGCGCTAGCGTCTCCGCATCTCGCGCACATTGCGTCAGGTGAGGTCCTCGACTGAGGTCCTCGACGCGCACCCGCGATAGCCCTGTCGCACGTTCGCACTGGGGCAATCCGATTGCGTCCGCGCGGAGGCGTCCGGTTCGACGAGGCAATCTCAGCATCCCGCTCGGCTCCTTCGTCGCACGTCGTGCATTTTTTGCTCGCGCCCATAACCGTTGTCGTCGACGTGGAGATGTTGTGCGTCAGACGACTGATCTTGTATCGGCTGAATGCACACTTCGGAACTGTGCCAATCTTGTACGCCGTGAGTCGTCCGGCCGAGAGAGTTCAGATACAAATGACGCGCCGGAGGAGATTTCAAGGCAGCAGAGCGCAGACGGCGTCGACAGATCGCGGATGGACCTCGATCGCCTTGCACCGAATTCGACAACCTTGGCATGAAGACGCACGCCGGTTCTCGCAATTTGCATCGCGCGCGATTTGGGCATCAGCGCGTTCTTCACTCCTCGGATCCTCAGGGAGTTGTCGTCGAATGGATCGTGAGAAGACGGGACCTCGATCAGGGCGCGTCCAAATTGGATGTACACGATGATGATCGCTTATGAATGTCAGAGAACCCTCTTGTGAATGACGTCCGCGAATCCTGGCGCGATCTCCCGCGACTGGTTGGGATTCGCTTTGCTTTTGAGTCGGAGCCCTCCGGTCTTATGCGGGTCAGGAGGCGGGCGAGGCTAAGTTCGAAACACCGAGGCCACCGATTCGAGACCGTTTGCCACCGGGTCGCTGTCAACAACGCTGCAACGGAACTGATGTGGAAGATCCGCGCCCTAGAGTCGAAATCTCGCGACCACACTTCTCCGCCTCGGCAGGTCGTGCGAGTGTTCGGCGTCACGGGCAAGTTGGAGGCGACGCTAGCTGAGCACCTCGACCAGGAGTTCAAGGGAGCTGTGCAGCTGGGCGAAACGCTGTGGCCCTAAAATTTCTGCGATCCGCATCTGGGCTGCCTGCGCTTCGGAGTAGATCGTCTGCTCAAGCTGTCGTCCGAGAGGGGTGAGTCGGATCACGCGAACCCTTCCGTCGGCCGCATCGGGCACGCGCTCGAGATACCCGCGCCGTTCCAGATGACCGAGAAGGTCGTTGACCGACTGTTTCGTTATCCCCAACTGTTCCGCAAGCTGGCTCGGACGAAGTCCGTCAAGTCCGGGATGACGCCAGAGCGCGACATGCGCAGCGCTCAGATCGTCGTATCCGGCGATTGCGACGCCTGCCTGCAGCTGATCGCGGACCCACTGCCAAACAACACGAAGCATGGCGCCGATATATCGGATTGGCTCGTCGCTCGGGTTGCCTCCCAGGAGGGAATCGCTTGACATAGTCGTAAGGTTACCATACGATATTTATCGTAAGGAAGCCTGACTACCTGACCCGGAGAAGCTCTCAAACCAGGAGGTTGGTGACGTGACGACAGCAATAGTGGACTCCCCGACGAACGCAGAAACGCAAGCGTGGTGGTTCCTTGACACCTTGGTCATCGAACATCGTTGTGCGCCCGAAATGGACACCATCGTTCTCGAGATGGTCTTACCCGTGGACTCGGCGCCCCCGCTGCATGTCCACGACAACCTCGACGACACCTGGTACATCCTTGAGGGCAGGATGGTCGTGCGCTGTGGCGACGCGGATCTAGTTGTCGGAGCGGGGCACTGGGTCTCGATGCCCCGCGGCGTGCCGCACACGTTCCGAGTGATCGGTGAGCACGAGGCGCGGATCCTGCTCGTGCACGACAACGCCAGCTTTCGCGACCTCATCCGCAACCTTGGTTCTCCGGCGACGGAACATGTCGTGCCGAGCAGCCCAGCCTTCCCACCCATGGACGAATTGGTGCGCATCGCCGGGTCTCACGACCTCAGGCCAATCGGTCCTCCCATGAGTACCCAAGAGTGCGCATCAGTCCTGATCGGTGTGAGCTGATCCGACCGCGCCAGCCTTTGAATGGAGCACCTTCGGCGTGGTGTGTAGCAGCTGCCGGATCACGCGCGTGGTTGGTGCGGCCGTAATCGGCAATTCGCTGTGGCGGAAAACTCCGTCCTATCAACCATGACGCCGCGGATTGGGTATGTACTTATCACTTCGATAATTATTGACATCGTGTTCAAGATTGTCCCGGAGCTGGTTTCGGCGGCGAATCGCCCAGAGGACATTCTGTTTTGACCTACAGAAGATCTAAGCGTGTCCAACGCCGAACTTTATGAATTGACCAAATTGTCCGTCAGGTGCTCGCATCGAGTCCTCTAGGGATCCGAAGTTGCAGGATGCTCCCCGCAAAGAGGATTATTGATTCAGTGTTGAGCGTGACGCGCTTCGAGAACAAGGACACCGTCGCCCGCTACTCAGGTACTTCTCTTGCGTGCTTATGGTTCGTCAGTTGTGTTCGGCACCTTTGGCCCCACTGGAAAAGTCAAATGTGAGTCGCGATTCGTTGCATCGCGATGGCTCTAACGCAATACCTCACCCCGAGGGCAGGAATTACTGGGACCTTTGCGCATTCGGTGAGAAGTTCGGACGGAATCCTTTCGAGTCCTTTCGCCATGACTCTCCGATGACATCGATCTCGGCTTTGCCGCAGAAGCGGTCACGGGTGCCTGCCATTCGGGAAATTGTTTCGAGAGATAAGGGCGAGGAGACTCAATCTGGCCAGAGACTTGCTGAAGACGAAGCTGATTCCCACAGCCCCGACCATTTCTGCCCGACCTCGCGCCGAGGTCGAAAATGACGCGGAGTGGACGCGCTAACCGAGACGAGTGCTGTCCTGTCGGCATTCGTTGGATTGACGCAGAAGTTCGTGATCTCTGCGGTTGGCGCTGCTTCGATAATCTCGGGATCGTTTGTTTTCTCCGCTGCGATGACTGCAGATGGAAGGTACGGTTCGTTGGAACATCGACGTTCAATCGTGTTCAAGCGACACCGGAGATCGCGCGGTGAGTCACAGCGCTTCGTGCCATGCCCTTGGGGATCGATCTGAACAAGGATTGAAGTGTGCGGCATGAACCTAAATGAGTTCGAATTCGCGGTATTTCCTTGATTTCGCAGTAATTCGTTGTAGTGTCCATTCTTGCGCAAAAGGGTGGGCTGGCGTCATTCCTAAGGGGGAGTAGGTACATGTATCTATTGGGGAATTGGAAGTCCAAATTTCGTATTGGCTCCGTTGCCGTCATGAGCTTGGGTCTGGTCGCCATCGCAGGCAATGCCACCGCCTCGGCCTCGGCGAAGAGTCATAAAGTCTCTGGTAGAAGCCCTCACGGAAGCCTGACTGTGGTGACCGAAGGCAGTGCTTGGCCGAGTTTGGATCCTGCGAACCCAAGAATGATTCCCGCAGAGGCATTGGAGGATCCGGCCACGCAGCCGTTGTTCTATACGGACAATCAACACCAGCTAGTTCCGATGCTTGCAACGAAATATTCGATCAGTAATGACGGGCTTGTCTTTACCATCCAGCTCCGCCGGGACGTGAAGTTCCAAGACGGAACGCCGTTTAACGCCGCGGCAGTCGTCTACAACTTGGAGCGATACGCGAACCCATTGTTGAACTCGGAGTGCGTTGGTTATCTGTCGGTAATGAAATCCGTGGTTGCGACGGGACCTTTGACTGTCAAAATTACGCTTTCAGCAAGAGACGCGTCCTTCATGCCCGTACTTGGTTCTCAGCAGTGTTCCATTATGGTCTCACCGACGGCAGTCCAAAAAGAGGGCGCCAACTTTGCATCGGATCCGGTGGGAACTGGCCCCTATGAGTATGTAACTGGCACGACTGGAGTTTCCGCTTCGTACAAGTTCTGGCCAGGTTATTGGGGAGCGATCAAGAACCCACTGAGCACGATCACGATTGAGAACGTCGGAGATGCATCGAACGCCTATAGCGCCTTGCAGTCAGGAACCGCTCAAGCGTGGATCAACCTGTCCGATGCTTCGGTCTCGACGGAGGTGCAACAGGCGCGACAGGACCCGAACCTCGTCGTTGAAAAGGGACCAGCGACCTCAATTAACTACGTCACGATGAACTTCAAACTGGCACCATTCAACAACGTGCTCGCCCGGCGAGCGCTGATGTATGCGACCGACCCGAAGCAGATCACAACGAAGCTCTATGGCGGCGTGTACAAGCCAGTGCAAGGGATCTTCCCACCCTCGTTGTTTGGATACACCGGAAATCTGAAGGGTTACCCGGTGAACAACTTGGCGAAGGCGACCGCACTGGTGAAGAGTCTCGGGGGGTTGTCGTTCACACTGAACATCGATGACACGGCTGGTTGGTTGGCGGAAGCGGAGGCGCTTCAGGCACAATGGGCCCAAGCGGGTATCAAAGTTACGATTAATCCGCTTCAGGCTCCTGCGTGGATTGGGAGCTTGCACGCGCTGACGTATCAAGCGCTCTTGATTGTCAGCCCCAACCTGACCGATCCCGACGAAGCCACCTCGCGCTGGTTCTTGTCATCAAGCCCGTTGACTCAGAACGGACTGAAGAACGCACAGGTGGATTCGCTGATTCAGCGCGGACGGGCGCTCTATGCCCAGGCCGGAAGGTTGCCAACGTACGTGAAGCTGAATCAGCTTCTTGGTACGACGATCCTTCCATGGGACGATCTATTTGGGCAGACCTTCTTCCAGATCCAGAGCAAATCGGTTCATAACTGGCCGGCGTTTACAAGTTCCTATGTTCCGTGGAACCTCATCTCGCTTTAAGAGGAACGTGATAGCCGACTTCTCGGAATTTGGGGTCGTTTTGAAATTTCGGGAAGTCCCTATCTGTTAGTGCAATTGACGTCCATAACTTCGGTGACATTCTGCATAGGTTGTTCAAGAAGCACGAGGGGCAAGATGTTCTTGGGACGCTTTCCCCATGCAATTGGTATGAGGTGGCGCGGGTTGGATGCGAGCGACTCGCATAGTTTGCGAGTCTGCAGTATGAAAACGATTGTGGGGCAAGGATTTCTAAATGTGCCAAATGTGGGTCGTTGGCTTTCTCTTCAGAACGTGGCGTCTATCAGAAGTGCTGGATCTATTGCGAAAGAGTTTTGGCGCGGCCGATCTCAATGATTCAATACGTTCAAGGTCAAGAGAGTCCTGGGCATTCTCGCTAGTGCGGCATCACTCGCCGCAACATTGCCGTTGGGGATCGCGTTCGCACCGGGAGATGCAGACGTGGGGATTGCGGACTTGGTCGCGAACGAGTGTTGGGGAAGATGCTTATACATCGGATAACGGAGCGGTGATGCTTCGCTCCAGTTTCACATTGCATCTGTCGGGCGTCCTGTGTTCGGATTGATCATTCGGAGGCTGGGCCAGACAATACCGGTCTTGATTGGCGCGTCGATACTCTCATTTCTGCTTTTGAACCTTCTTCCGGGAAATGTCGCAATGGCCATACTTGGAGCAAACGCGACGCCGAGCTCAATCAAGATCGTCAACTCCGAATTGAACCTTAATCATCCAATAGTGCAGCGATATCTCGAATGGGTATGGTCGGCTCTTCATGGCAATCTCGGTACTTCCTTTGTAACGCGAGAGAGCGTCGTGAGTACAGTGTTTGCTCGAGTTCCCGTTTCGTTCGAACTTGTCGTTGGCACACTCATTGTGGCGCTTGTCTTTGCGGTACCGACTGCTCTCATCACCACCAAGTGGCGCGGCGGAATTGTCGATCGGGTCGGAACGCTCGTGACGGTTGTTGGGCTCTCGGTTCCGAACTTTGTTCTCGCGCTGGTTCTGGTCCTCGCGTTTTCAGTGAAGCTCCACCTCTTTCCGGCATCTGGGTTTATTCCGATGTCACAGAGCATCTCGGGCAACCTTTCTTCGGTTGCCCTGCCCATCTTCGCAATGAGCTTGGTGTTTTTTGGTACGTACGCGAGGTTGCTGCGTTCGGACATGTTGCAGCAACTTGATTCCGAAGAGTATGTGACACTTGCTCGTGCAAAGGGTCTTAGTGAGTGGCGCATTCTTATTCGCCATGTCTTCAAGAACTCGTCGTTCGGCCTTATCGTCGTGGCAGGTACGAATTTCGGCCAACTTGTCGGCACTACTGTCGTCATCGAGACGATCTTTGCGTTGCCTGGCATTGGTCAGCTCTTGATTACATCAATAGGGAACCGGGACGCTCCCACAGTGCAGGGAATCGTGCTGATTCTTGGCATCGTTGTGGTCTTCGCCAACTTGTTTAGTGACTTGTTGTATTCCTCGATAGATCCGAGAGTGCACTATGGCAACGCGGATTCCTAGATGAGACCTTGGCGAATGCTTGGCATGCGGAAGGTTAGCGCTCGAGATCTTGAACTATGGATCCCTGCAAGTTTGCTGATCGTCTTGGTTCTCGCATGTTTCGCAGGTCCTGCGCTCTTCCATTTGAGTGGGCCGATCGCGGGGAATCTGAACGCGGCGAATGAGGGCATTGGTTCGCCGGGACACCTACTTGGAACGACCGCTCTTGGGAACGATCTACTTTCGAGTTGTCTGTTCGGTGGACGGGTGTCGATTGAGGTCGGACTCGGTTCGGTCCTTCTTGGCTCGTTTATCGGCGGGTCTCTTGGGGTCGTTGCCGGATACTTTGGACGTCGAGTCGATTCGATCATCATGCGGGCATTTGACACGTTCCTTGCGTTTCCATCGATCATTCTCGCGCTCGCGATTGCGGCTTATCTTGGGCCCAATGAGGGAGATGAGATCATTGCGATTGCGTTCTTCACGGTTCCCGCGTTCGGCCGACTGGCCCGCGGTGCTGCATTGAGGCTGTCTCATAAGGAGTTCGTCCTCGCGGCGAGGATTTCGGGTGCCTCCAGGCTCAAGATCATCCTGGATCACGTCGTTCCCAATGTTGCCGCCCCGGTCTTTACATTTGCAATCCTTACGACGGCTGTGGCCATGATCATCGAGGCAGTATTGAGTTTCCTCGGGCTTGGTATACGCCCCCCGGCGCCGAGTTGGGGAAATCTCATCGAAGCAGGGCAACAGTACTTATCGACTGAGCCATACATGCTTCTTGTGCCGAGTTTCTTTCTATTTGGCTCAGTTCTATTGCTCAACCTTCTCGGCGACGCGTTGCGCACCAAGTGGGAGGTTGACTGAAGATGAACAATCCAAGGTTTCCAACGAACCCAGACGTCATCATCTCCGCGGCTCTCACATCCCGGCTCGCGGGCATCAAGTTGATAAGCCGGTGACTATGAAACCGCAAAATGACGTCGCGCTTCGCGTACACGATCTTAAGGTGGCTCTCAAAGTGCCCGGTGGAATGTTGCCTGCCGTGCGTGGAGTGAGTTTTGAGTTGGAGAGAGGACGCACACTAGGGATCGTCGGCGAATCGGGTTCTGGCAAATCTGTGACGGCTCGGGCACTAATGGGTCTCTTCCCGAAGGGACGCTCGATTATGTCGGGCTCGGTAGAAATTGGCGGGAGGGAGATCTTGAACTCGGACGCGAGGGTAATTCGGCACGTTCGCGGCGAAGAGATGGGTATGGTGTTCCAGGATCCGACTAGGTCGTTGAATCCAACGATGAGAGTTGGCACTCAGATCGTTGAAGCCATCCGCGCCCATAGCGATATATCGAGATCGGCCGCTCGCAATCGCGCAGTAGAGCTCCTGAGTATGGTCGGTATTCCGCATGCACGTGAACGGGCACATGCATATCCGCATCAGCTTTCCGGGGGAATGCGTCAACGGATTGTCCTCGCGATCGCAATCTCGTGTCAGCCCTCCATTCTCATTGCAGATGAACCCACGACAGCACTAGATGTCACCACGCAGCTTCAGATCATGGAGCTCATTGGCCGACTACAAGATGAGTATCAGATGGCACTGATATTGATCACTCATGACATGGATCTCGCGTCTTCATACGTCGACGACGTCGCCGTGATGTACGCAGGTCGAATCGTTGAGCGCGGTCCGGTTCGCAAGGTCCTTTCGAGCGTACGGATGCCCTATACCAAGGGGCTCCTCGACGCGACGCTGCAAGACGACACTCCGCCACATAGTCACCTTTATGTTCTACCGGGACGACCGCCTGATCCGCGAAGCCTCACCGCGGGATGTCCGTTCGCCCCTCGTTGTGACCGTGTCAAAGAGAGTTGTTTCCAGCATGAACCTGAGCTTCTCTCCAACGACGATGAGCACGCGTCCGCGTGCTGGTTCCCGATCGAAGAGGAATCTGTGTGACATGAGTTCTTCAAAGATTGATCTCGACCAAGACGCGCAACCCGATGCTGGTACACACGATCGAGTGCTTCTCGATGTGACGCATCTCAGCCAGGAGTTCA
>DAIDIA010000294.1 GCA_027459565.1 Acidimicrobiaceae bacterium
CGCCAGGTGAGATCGCTCGCGTGGATCTCGCCCTCGGATCGCAGGCGTGCACGGAGGGCATCGTCACCCCAGCACCGGACCAGTCCCGCTGCGATCGCATCGACGTCGCGCGCGTCGACTACGTAGGCACCGTGTGTGGCCGAGGGCACCGCGCTCGAAAGCACCACCGCGCCGAGGCGCATCGCCTCGACGACGGGAAGACCGAAACCCTCGACGAGCGGAACGTAGGCGACGACCTGTGCACCTGCATAGAGCCCCGCGAGTACCGGCCGGGGCACGTGACCCGCCAGCACGACGCCCTCCCTCGCCGCGAGGTGGGCCATCCATCCGGTGGGCCCACAGATGACGAGGGTGCTCGGCTCGACAAGCTGTGCGCGTGCTTTGCCAAAGGCCCTGATGAGGCGGGCGAGGTTCTTTCGCGGTTCGATCGTCCCGACAGCGAGGATGAATCGACCGCGCACGCCAAGCTCGTCGAGCATCCGACGCGTCGCTTGGTGGTCGGGTGCACCGAGGTGGTCCGATCCCTCGGCGATCACGTGCACCTGATCCGCGTTGATCTTGTAGCCCGCGCGAAGGAGCTGGGAGGCGACCGGTTCGGAGGGAACGACGAAGGCATCGGCGAGGCGCGCGGCCCTTCGGAGCGCGCGCTCATGCCACTGCCTCCCGTGTTTCGTGAAGGTCTCGGGCACCTCCTGGAACGCGAGATCGTGCACCGTCACCACGAGGGGGAGGTTCGTCGGTGGAACCGCGAGCGAGGGCGCATGCACGACTCCGCTGCGAGCGACGCGCGGCCCCATACCGAGCTCCCAGAGACGCGTCAGGAGCGGCCCGGGCACGGGTGTCGTCTCCAGTCCGATACCGAGGTGCGCGAGGGGATCGTCACGCGAGCGGGATCTGCTCGCATAGAGGGTGAGCGCTCCCGGTGCGAGATCCGACCGCGCTGCGAGCGCCCGGACGAGCTCCTCGACGTAGGTGCCGATTCCTCCGGGCACCGCGCGCCGGAGCTGTTCGGCGACGAGCGTGACCCTTGGTCCGTCACCACTCGAACCGACGGGAGCGATCACCGGAAGAGGTCCTCGGCGGGCGGGCGTACAACCTCGTCGCGCACCGAGGACTCGCGAAACCATGCGCTGTCGATCCCGCGCACCAGCGCCACCGGTACCCTGCGCGCCTTTCCCATGACGAGATCCGCTGCCGCGCAGATCTCGTCCGCGACACAGACCTCTGTTGCCACGAGCTCGCGACCGAGATGATCCCGAGTGGATCGGAGATCGACCACCGCCGCGATACCGGCGGTGCCGATCGCGACATCGGTCACACCCCGTCGCCACGCGCGTCCGAAGGTGTCGGAGATGATGATTCCGACTTCGCCCTTCGCGAGGTGCGCAATGGCGTCGCGGAGCCCTCTCGCGGACCGATCGGGATCGAGAGGCAGCAGCACCGCGTAGCCCTCGGCGATGTTCGAGAGATCCACGCCGGAGTTCGCGCAGATGAATCCATGAGCCGTCTCGGTGATCACAAGATCACCGCGTCGGCGAAGCACGCGCACCGCCTCGGCCTCGGCGAGGCGCCGTTTCGCGTCGGGGTCGCCATGATCGATCGCGACCACCCGGCCCTCGGCCTTCGAGACGATCTTTTGCGTGACCACGAGCACATCGTGATCCGCGAGACCGACGCCCTGGTCGGCCAGTGCCCCGACGATCAGTTCCGCGAGGGGATCGCCGTGCCGGATCTCCCCGAGACCCTCGACGCCAAAGATGCTGATGCCGGCTGCGTTCATCGATCCGGTTTCACCTCGTCAACGGCGGTGACTCCGAGCGCGTCGAGCACCGTGCGCGCGAGGTCGCGCGCGACGCCGGGCTCATCCATCAGCGTGCGGGTGACGACGCATCTCATGCCAAGCCCCTCGATCTCGCCGACCTCGCCGCGGTCGAGTTCATCGATGATCATCGTCCGCGCGAACCGAGCGAGCAGCGCAGCGACACCCGCGGCGCTCGATCGATGGCCGAGTTCGACGAGGAGTCGGTCCGCGGGGCCCTTGAGCGCGCGCCCGCCGATGATCGGAGAGATCGCCGCCACGTGATCGCGGCGGCGCTCGAGCACCTCGGCGATCGGTCTGACAGCGAGGATCGGACCGATCGAGACCAACGGATTGGAGGGCGCGATGATGATCGCCTCCGAGCGCTCCAGCGCCTCGATCACGCCGGGCGCGGGCGTCGCATGATCGACGCCGTCGAAGCGGATCGACCGGACCGCGACCTCGTGGCGGCGATGGACGAAGTACTCCTGGAAGTCGATCTCCTCGCCATCGACCGTGGTGAGCCGGGTGCGCACCGAGTCATTGGTCATCGGCACGATGTTCATCGAGATCCCGAAGGCCGAAGAGATCTGTTTCGTCACCTCGTGCAGGACGGTGCCATCGGCGAGCGCCTGGCTCCGGAACAGATGCGTCGCGAGGTCGGTGTCGCCGATGCCGAACCAGCGCTCGGCACCGAAACGCTCGAGACCCGCGAGCGCATTCCAGCTCTCGCCCTCAAGGCCCCAGCCCGTCGACGCGTTCCTCCCCGACAGCGTGTAGGTGATCGTGTCGAGGTCCGGACAGACGCGAAGCGTGTTCCAATCGAGGTCGTCACCCGTGTTGACGATCGCCGTGATCGCCTGCTCTTCGACCACGCCACGCAGACCGAGCAGGAACCGTGCCGCGCCGACACCGCCGCAGAGCACCGCGATCACAGGGCCCCCGACTGCTCGAGCATCGAGGCGATGCCCTCTTCGAGCGTCGTCCAGGGGCTCCAGCCGAGCTCGCGCCGGGCACGCCCGAAATCGAGGGAGCTCCGTCGGATCTCGCCCGGGCGGGCCGGCTTTCGCACCGGCTTGACCTTCGCCCCTGTCGCCTTCGCGACGGCGAGGTACAGCTCGCGGATGCTCGTCTCGGATGCGGTGCCGATGTTGCAGACGAGACCGCTCGCGCGACCGATCGCGCGGACAAACGCATCCACCACATCGTCGACGAAGACGAAATCGCGCGTCTGGTGACCATCTCCATAGAGCGTCGGCGCGCGGCCCTCTTTCAGTGCGTCGACGAAGATCGCGACCACTCCGCCGTCCTGGCTGGATCGCTGACGCGGACCGTAGACGTTCGCCGGGGCGAGCACCGTGTAGTCGAGTCCGAAGAGCTCGCGGTACAGCTTGAGGTACTCCACCATCGCCCACTTGCCAACCGCATAGGGCGAGCTCGGCATCGGACGTCGCGTCTCTTTGAACGGCAGGCTCTGGTCGTCGCCGTCACCGTAGAGCGCGCCTCCGCTCGACGCGACGATCACCTTCTCGCACTTCGCGCCGAGTGCCGCCTCGAAGACGCGCAGGCTGCCGATGATGTTCGAGTCGGCATCGAAGATCGGACGCGCGATCGACTCTCCGACGTTCGTCTGCGCGGCGAGGTGGAAGATCACCTCCGGCCTCCGTCGCGCGACGAAGTCGATCAGCTCGGGAACCCGCACGTCCATCTGCTGGAAGGTCAGCGGTCCACCGAGTGAGCGAGCCTGTCCGAGGTTCAAAAGCGACCCGCTCGACAGGTCATCGACGACGTCCACGCTGTGGCCCTCAGCGAGCAGTCGGTCGACCAGCGCGGATCCGATGAAGCCGGCCCCCCCGGTGACAAGGGTCCTCACCGCGCCCTCACGACCCAAGCCGCGCGTCGGACTCGCATGTCCCGCTCGGGACACGGACGCGCGCGCCGACGATCGAGTCGCGAAGCTCGCAGTGCGCGCCGATACGCGCATCCGGGCCGATGATCGAGCGCTCAAGCAGGCAGTCCGGACCGATGACCGCGCCGGACATCACGATGCTCTCGATGAGCCGGGCACCGGATTCGATGACCGCACCGGCCTCGATCACGCAGTCGCGTGTTGATGCGGACGCTGCGAGTACCGAGAGCGCGCCAAAGAAGTTCGCTCCGAGTGCCTCGCCCTCCACCGACGCATCCGGCGCCAAAAGAAGACCGGGGGCGACCTCAAGATGATCGGGAAGGAGCACCTTCGGGCGATGACCGCGGAGCACATCGAACTGTGCCTGCAGGTAGCGCTCCGGCGTCCCGGTGTCGAGCCAGTAGCTCTGCGAGGACCTCGCGTAGAGTTCGCCGTCCTCGACGAGCGCAGGAAAGATCTCC
>DAIDIA010000295.1 GCA_027459565.1 Acidimicrobiaceae bacterium
GTCGGACCCGGAACGCCGATGGGCGAGATGCTCCGTCGGTACTGGATCCCGGCGATGCTCGCCGAGGAGCTCCCCGAGCCCGATGGCACACCGAAGAAGATCCGGCTGCTCGGCGAGGATCTCGTCGCCTTCCGTGACACCTCGGGACGCGTCGGCATCATGGATATCCAGTGTCCGCACCGCCTCGCATCGCTCGCGCTCGGTCGCAACGAGGAGGGAGGGATCCGGTGCATCTACCACGGCTGGAAGATCGACGTCGAGGGTCACATACTCGAGACACCCTGCGAGGCTCCGAACAGCCGGTTCAAGGACAGCTTCGTCCACCGCGCCTATGAGGTCCGCGAGAACGCGGACCTCATCTGGGTCTACATGGGACCGAAGGACACGGCCCCTCCGATGCCCGAGTTCAACTGGATGACGATTCCAAAGGATCGTCGGGTAGTTGGCAAGATGTGGGAGAGCTGCAACTTCATCCAGGGGATGGAGGGGATATTCGACTCGTTCCATACGAATCTCCTGCACTCGGGATTCGAGGTGATGCACTGGTCGAGCGAGCAGATCTCCCGCGCGTGGCAACGTCCATCGCGCGCGCTCCATGGCGTCATCCAGACCGAACGCACCTCCTATGGTTACCACTATGGCGCGATCAGAAGGCCCACCCAGGGCGGGGGAGAGTTCGACTACATCCGGGTGACGGAGTTCATCTCCCCGTTCTTTTGCATCAATCCGCCCGATCTTGGGATCAAGTCTGCGGGTTTCTTCTTTGTTCCGCTCGACGACGAGAACACCATGCTCTATCAGGTCAACGCGGCCGAATCGGATGAGCGCACAATCGATACCGCCGAGGGGCGGCGCAAGATGTCGATGCTTGTCGGTGAGGATCTTGACGAGGACTTCCGCCCGTACCGAAATGGGACGAATAACTACGGCCAGAGCCGCGAGCTGATGAGATCGGGTCGTTCACCAGAGCCTGGCGCGGATCTGGATCGTCTCCGGAACGCGTTTTCGGGCATCGACACCGGCGTGCAGACTCAGGACATGGCGATGGTGGAGACAATGGGACCCATCTCGGATCGTTCGAAGGAGCACCTCTGTGCCTCTGACAACGGGATCATCCACTGGCGAGAGGCGCTCGTCGCGTCAGTGAAGGAATTTGTCGCCGGTGCCGAACCTCCCGGCATCGACCCTCCTGTTCCCTATCACCGGGTCGGGTCGGTCGCAGTCCTCGTCCCAAAGGGATCGGATTGGACCTCGGTCAGCTGGGAACACCGTGACGAGGTGGGGATCCCGATGAGCGACGAATCAGCGGTGATCCCTACGGGAGCGCGTTAGATGTAATGTCCAAACGCGCTATTGACGCATGCCGAGCGGCCCCATGGGCCAGTGCGTAGCGGTCGAAAGCAAGCGCCAATCCAGAAGTCGCTATTTCACGGCAATACTCCTTTGACCCCAAAGGGCTGACTTCGCGTCTGTCAACGTATTGTGTCGGGTTGGACGATCACCGCAGCAGCTGAGTCGATGCGGACCTCGAGAAAGTGCGCGACCAAGCGGTGGAATCGTTTTTCGCCGAAGGGTGCCGCTAGTCTCGTCGATCGCTCTTGACGACCCCGGTCGTGTCGCCATCAGGCCCCACCGACACTCGGGGCAAAGATCCTGCGGGCACGGGAACGCGAACGACGTGGCCGCGACCAGCTCAAAGCGATGCTCGGTGTTCCTGCCTCGAAAATGCACCGGATGGAGACGTCACGAAACGATCGCAATCCGGCACGACTGCGAATATTGCAGTCGACAGCTGTTTGCCGGTGCATGGAGCCCTGATCGCCCAACTGGGGATGCCTTTAGTGCAGCCGCGGAATGAGCCACGATCGTTTGGATGATTCAACGACACGTTCGTCTGGAAGTGTGGAATGCCCCCATCGCTCGCGACAGATTTAGTGACAGCCCTCATCCCGTACCTTATGAACGCAATTCAGGTCCTCGGGATACTAATGCTAGATCGGCTTAGTCGCCGTTAGAGTTTTTGATGGGGAGGTTCTATGCCGCTGAAAGAGACCTACACAAAAGGCAAAAAGGGTTCGCACACCGCGGAGCGAGTCGCACGCGAGATTCGACGAGCCATCCTCCATCGCGAGTTGTTGCCAGGAGAACATGTGCGCCAGGAGTTCTGGGCTCAGAGGGTGGGGGTCAGTAGTGCCCCCACCCGTGAAGGACTGAAGATGCTCGTCGCCGAACAGCTGGTCTCATACGACGCTCACAGAGGATATTTCGTAGCGAAGGTCAATGGAGATGAGATGGCGCAGATATATCTCATCCGCAGAGCGCTTGAGAGCGAGGTGTTGAAGGCGATCGAATGGCCGAGCGAAGAGGAAACTGCGCACATGTACGCCTTAGCCGAAGAAGTTTCAACGACGTTCTTGCAAAAAGAACTTCATGAGTCCATCGATGCCGTTCGTCGATTTGCCTTTACTCTCTTTGATCTTTGCCCCCTTGAACTTCTCGTGCGGGAGACCAAGCGCTACTGGGATCGAGCCGCGGTGTATCGGGCATTGGTCTTCGAAGCCGAGGCCGAACTGAAGCAACAGACGTTACAGGCGCATTATTTCGAGGTCGTATCGTGCTTGAGAGACCACGATCGCGCCCGACTCATTGAGCTGAATAACCACCAACGATCGAACGTACCGTTTCTCATACAGCGCGCTTAGGCCGTGAGTTTCGTCATAGTTGCGCAACTTGTTGAGCTATAATATGTCCTCGGCGGGTGACCTTGAGGCGACGCCGGAACAGGTGGGTTCGGCGCTGAAAGAAATTGGCAATGCACATCGAGGCTCGAAATGAATAGCTAATTCAATTCGGGCAGGTCACGGCCGCTGTCGAACTTTGGCAGTGCGATTGACAGCCGATTGGGATCGAAGTTGATCTGGTTCAAGGTGCTGGTCATGGCCTCGCGGATTCCTCGCGGAGAGGACGCCGCGTTGTTCAGGGCTATGAAGGGTGAATTTGGCCACCTTCAGGTGGGATTGAGAAGCATGGACGCGCCAAGTCAGGCTAAGTCCGAGTGTGACATCTGTGGCAGAGATGGTTCAGATGAGATGTTGAGATCACAATAAATAATGAGTGAGGACACTATGGAAGTAGATGAATTTCGGAAACGTTTGAGCACGGAAATTAAATTGACCAACGAGTCTTTGCTCTGGCGGAATATGCCAGACACGGCATTGACCCGGGCGGCGGCACAGACCTTTGTCAAACAATTCGGGCTTTTTACGCGCCACAGCCGCCAGTGCTGGGCCAACGTCGTTGGTAATTGCCCCCACTTGGCTGTTCGTCGTTTCATCGTCTCGGAGAATCTATGGGAAGAGGAAGCCAACGAAGAGACCTCACACTTCGAGCTCCTGTTACGAATGGGGAAGGCTCTCGGACTTTCCGATGAAGCGGTTATTGACGCAACTCCTACTCCTGCGACCCAGGTTTCATTTCTGGCTTGGGAGGCACTCACTCGAAATCGGCCTTGGATCGAAGGCTTGGCTGCGAAGATGGTTCTCGAACAGATGAACCAGGCCGACCTAGGCAATCTATCGGGTGTCGAAGCACAACGGTGGAAAGAACAGCTGGACCTGAACGATGCGGATGTCGAGTTCTGGAGTCTACATGCCGTCGTTGACCAAGAACATGGTGGTAAGACGCTAGAGATGATCGAGGGGTACGCAAATGCCATTGATTTCGACCGAGCGTTTATCGCCGCGAAGCACTCGATCGCAGCTTGGAAATCCTTCTGGGACGGAATCGCACTTTCGTTGGCCGACGGCCATGAGACCACCTGAGGTTCGAAGTCTGTACCTTGGGCGCTCGGGTCGGAGGTAAAGAGGTGAGGACGGCCGCGGTTTCAACGGCTGCGCACCGGCGCCAAAGACCGTACGAAATGACTCCATCGGAGCCTGCGTGTGCCATGCGTCCGTTGCGGTGTCGAGCATATGTTTGTTACAGCGATTGGGGATGCTGACGTGACGAACCTGCGGTCTGGACGCACGGGAATGACTTCGAGTGACATCTCCGGAGTATTTGGTATCGTTCCGACGCCTGCACTTCCAGGAGCGGAGCGATGGGACGCTGTCGAAACCGTGAACTTGGAGGAGTCTTCTCGGATGACGCGTGCCATTATCGATGGTGGCGTGGACGCGCTGCTCACCAACGGTACTTTCGGGGAATGCGCGAGCCTGACCTTCTCGGAACTTGAGGCTTTTGTCGACGCGGTGGTGCGCGAAGCATCGGGACGGATACCAGTATTTGCGGGCGCCACGACATTGAACACGAGAGACACCATCGCCAGAGGACGGGCACTTCTTGAAATTGGCGCTGATGGTTTATTCGTCGGCCGACCGATGTGGCTGCCGCTCGACGGGAGTCAGATCGTGCGTTTTTATCGCGACATCGCGGAAGCGTTGCCGGGCACGCCACTGATCGTTTACGACAACCCTGGAGCATTCAAGGGCAAGATCTCCCCTACTACGTATGCCGAACTCAGCCAAATTCCTGAAATTGTGGCGGCCAAGCACGTTGGCCTTCTCTCCGGCGGGTCGTTTATTGCGGACTTAAGAGCCGTCGAGGGGAGGATCCGCCTGCTTCCCCTCGAATCCGACTGGTACTACCTGGCCAGGCTGTTCCCTTCTGAGGTCACAGCATGCTGGTCTGGCAATGTCGCGTGCGGCCCAGCGCCCGTAGTTCGTTTGCGCGACGCCGTTAACAAACGCGATTGGCGCACCGCAGAGCGTATCTCCGACGATTTGAACTGGGCATTGGAGCAGCTGTTCCCCGACGGTAGTTTCGAGGCATTTCTTCGTTACAGCATTCAGATCGATAACGCACAGTTTGCAGGAGCAGGCTTTATCCGACCCGGTCCCACGCGGCCGCCCTACACGTCGGCTCCAGATGGGTATCTTGACGCGGCTCGTGTCTGCGGCCAACGCTGGACTGAACTCCAGGAACGTTACTCGTTCAAGGGGCCGTCCGGCGTGGTCGACTCCTTCGAACAGTCAGAGATCCCGGGCGGGAGGTAAGGGTTGTGACAGAGACTTCTAAATCCCTTGAGGAGTTCGACTCAGAGCTGGCCAAGGTGCACATGAGGGGCCAGTGGCAATATGACCGGATGCTCGGGACCGTAATAGGTGGCCCCAAGCCTGCTGGTGTGCCTGCCATTTGGCGCTGGAACAACATACTTGAGAAACTGGTGGAGTCTTGCGATGTCCTTGAGGAAAGCTTCACCGCGCGTCGTAATCTGACTTTTATCAATCCGGCCCTTGAACGTGGTACCACCCATACGATTGCTATGGGCATGCAGATGCTGAAACCGGGAGAGATCGCGTGGGCGCACCGTCACACGATCGCCGCGCTTCGCTTCGCAATTCAGGGCGGAGACGGCCTTAGCACTGTGGTTGACGGAGAAATCTGCCCCATGGAGGCCTACGACCTTGTTCTGACCCCGCGCTGGACCTGGCATGACCATGAGAACGCCACTGGCGACCATGCAATTTGGCTCGATGTGCTCGATCTGGGTCTCGTAATGAGTCTCAACGCTATCTTTTACGAGCCTTTTGGTGATGAGCGTCAACCCAAACGTGCTGATCCCGCGGATTATCTCGCGGCTCGAGCTGGTTCCGTGCGACCAGTCTGGGAGCGCCGGCGGGACTCCCACGTACCGATTCGCTATCCGTGGCGTGATATCGAGCCCCGCTTGGTCGCTATGGCCGGCTCCGAGGGAAGTTCATACGATGGAATCGCCCTTGAGTACGCGAATCCGATGACCGGTGGACCGACATTGCCGACGCTTAGCTGCTGGATCCAGCTGTTGCGTTCGGGCGAAGAGACGCTCGTCCATCGTCATACGTCAAGCAGTGTCTACTTCGTCGTGCGTGGAACGGGACGGGTGGTCGTAGATGAGACTGAGATTGAATGGACCAAGCACGACGCGTTTGTCATCCCGAACTGGTCGTGGCACCGTTTTATCAATGACTCTAAGGAGCACGACGCAATTTTGTTTTCTGTCAACGATATTCCGACGCTCAAGGCGTTGGACCTTTACTTCGAGGAACCGGAACTCTCCCTTGCGAGCGCGCCTTGGCCCGCTGTCCCTGGCAATCTGACCCGGGATCGCCGCCGCTCTAGCTGAACGAATCAGGACCATCAGGTTCAGAGGGAACGAGGCCGAAGCGTCAGATCCGCGAGAGGTCGAATCGGTCGAGATTCATGACCTTGTTCCACGCCGCCACAAAGTCGCGGACGAACTTCTCCTGCGAACCATCGAACGCGTAGACCTCGGAGATTGCTCGAAGCTGCGCGTTCGATCCGAACACGAGATCGACACGGCTGGCGGTCCACCTGAGTGCGCCCGACTCGCGATCGCGACCCTCGAACGTCTCTTCGGAGGGAGACGCGGCCCGCCACTCCGTGCCCATGTCGAGCAGGTTAACGAAGAA
>DAIDIA010000296.1 GCA_027459565.1 Acidimicrobiaceae bacterium
TCACCTGGCGTCGAACCGCCGAGGCCCATCTCGCGCTGTGGAACGCGATCGGCGCGAGATGACCGATACCGTGTCCCACCTCAGGCTCGGCCTCGATCTCACCGCGGTGCCGAGCGATCCCGTCGGTGCGGGTCGCTACAGCATCGAGATCGCGCGCGCACTCGCGCGACGCAGCGATGTCACGACAACGCTGTTCACGAGGCGCGCCGACCAGGCGCGCTGGGAGGAGCTCCGCCGCGAACACGAGCGGTCCGTCCGGCTCGTGCCCGCGGCGCCAAGGTCGCGGCCCCTCCGGCTCCTGTACGCGGAGTTCGGCCTCGGCCGCGACGCGAGCCGCGCGGATCGCGCGATCGACGTCTTCCACGGTCCGCACTACCAGATGCCGCGCGCGCTCGAGATGCCGGCCGTCGTCACGGTGCACGATCTCACCTTCGTGGAGCACCCCGAATGGCACGAACGCTCCAAGGTTGTGCTCTTTCGTCGCGCGATGCGATACAGCGCGGCCAACGCGGGCGTGATCGTCTGCGTCAGCGAGCACACCGCGAGGCGTTTCTCCGAGCATTTTCATCCGAGCGCCGAGGTGCGCGTCATCACCCATGGCGTCGACCATTCGCGTTTCCACCCCGCCGGCGACCTCGCCGCCGACGCCCACGTGCTCGACACGCTCGGGATCAACGTGCCCTATATCGTCCACGTCGGCACCATTGAGCCGCGAAAGAACATCCCGAACCTGATCCGCGCGTTCGACGTCGTCGCGGACCGCCACCGCGACCTCTCGCTGGTGCTCGCGGGCCAGCTCGCCTGGGGCCGAGATGAGCTCCGGCGTGCGATCGGCGAATCGCGCCACGCGACGCGGATCATCCAGCTCGGCTACATCCGCGATGACCATGTGGCACCGCTGCTCCGACGGGCGGTCGGCGTTGCCTATCCCTCGATCGAGGAGGGATTCGGACTCCCCGCGCTCGAGGCGCTCGCCTGTGGATCGCCGCTCGTCACGACCGTCGGATCCGTGATGGCCGAGTTCGCCGGCGACGCTGCGCTGCTCGTCGACCCTGAATCCGTCGACGCGCTCGCAGACGCGCTCAACGAGATCCTCGCCGGAGGAGCGGCGGTCGACGCGCGTCGCGAGCGCGGCATCACCCGCGCCGCAACGTTCACCTGGGAGCGATCGGCACAGCTGCACGTCGAGGCCTATCGGAGCGCGCTCGGTCGCTAGGCTGGCCGGATGCGCGCATTCATCACGGGGGCCTCGGGTTTTGTCGGTGGCTGGCTTCGCGCACACCTCGATGCGATGGGTGACGAGGTGGCGACGCTCCCCGACGAGGTCGACATCGCCCTTCCCGGCGTCTGTGAGCACCTGATCACGGAGGCGCACCCGGAGGTCGTCTATCACCTTGCGGCGCTGACCCATGTCGGCAGGTCATGGGAGGAGCCCGCGGAGACCTTCCGGGTCAATGTGCTCGGAACCATCGAGCTCCTCGAGGCGGTGCGTCGGCTCGATCCGATGCCCCGCGTGGTGCTGGTCAGCTCGGCGGAGGTCTATGGCGCAGGCGATGGCTCGGTGATCGACGAGGAGGCTCCGTTCCTGCCGGTCACGCCGTATGCAGCGAGCAAGGTTGCGACCGAGATCTGCGGGTTGCAGGCGTTCCTCGGTCGCGAGATCGGCGTCATCCGCGCCCGACCGTTCAATCACATCGGCCCCGGCCAGGCGGAGTTCTTCGTCGTCTCCGCGCTGGCGAAGCGCATTGTGGAGGCCGAGATGAGCGGGGACCACGCGGTGCGCGTCGGCAACCTCAGCGCCGAGCGCGACTTCACCGACGTGCGCGATGTGGTGCGCGCGTACCGCGAGCTCGCGGTCTCGGGCGTGCCCGGCGAGGCGTACAACGTCTGCTCGGGATACACCCGGTCCGTACAGGAGATCTTCGACGCGCTCCGGGCCCGATCGCTCGCGCCGATCGAGGCGCGCATCGACGAGACGCTGT
>DAIDIA010000297.1 GCA_027459565.1 Acidimicrobiaceae bacterium
ATTCGAGAAGAGGAGGTCACACAAAGCCACGAACTGCCGCGAAGTCGTCGCCGCTACGTCTTGTGTTTCTATGGAAAGGCATGCCGCATCGAACGCGGGAGCGCTGATTTGGCGCAGTTCATTGACCTCAAGGCGACGACGGATAGAGCCCGTCGCGGCGGCAACTTCGAGCATGGCGAACGGATCTCGACTATCCGATAACGCTTGCAGTCGATTGTTCCAATCGTCGGAGGTGCCGACACGCAGTTGGGTGGTATTCGCCGAGCCAGAACGCGGACGCGAGGGCGTCAGCCAACCATCGTCAATGGCGACTTCTGCTAGATAACGACCAGCCGGGATCCGACCAAATCCACTCACCTCTGCTGATCCGACGTGTCCGTCAGGAATCGGCTCGCTGATAGATGAATCCCACGGGCGATCGAGCGACCACAGTCGGACGACCCGATTTCGGATCGGTCGGTACTCCTCGAATGTGAGGCCTACGATGCAGAATTCCCCATCCAAGATTGCTTCTGCCGTGATGGGACCCAGATCTAGGGACGCGCGTATCTCGCCTATAGGAACTGGACGGTCCTCGACGACGACAATGATCTTGAGCCGAGATGCGTCGCTGCTCCGGATCGAATCTCGGAAGCGAGCGAGATCGAAAATCCATCGACCATCCGATCCGGAGGCACGCACGTCATCACTCCGCTGGATCTGCGTTCCTCCATTGTCGAGCACCACAGCAATTCGTGCGCCGACTACGCCCGTGCGTACCACCAGCGCGGTAGCGGTGCCGTCTATCAGTTCGTCTGAGGGAATGATCGTTGATCTATCGGCGAGCACGGTTGAGGGGTCGTCCGAACGCGTGATGCCCCATAGCAAGCGATTAACACGGACTCGAAGTGTCACCGAAGCTGCCGATGCGGTGCTCGTCGCCACGCACATGACATGGTCGCTGTCGTCCGCGGCAGTCAGCTGGGAAAAGTTATCGGTTCCCTCGCCTGCCAAAGCGATGCCAGGATCGGCAGTAAGCGTGACCGAAGTTCCAGTGTCGCCAGGACAGAAAATCCGCTGTGGCCGTTGAACTTCCAGATTGGGTACGACGACAAATGCCGTCCTGAGATCAGAGCCCAATGGACCTTGCACAACAATGTCAACTCGCTCGAGATTTGTCGGAAGAAGATCGTCGATTCGAAGGCCTGAGTCGTTCGACGGCAAATCCGCCGCATTGACGTTCGACAGCAGTTCGCCGCTCCTTACCCGAATGCGCCAGTAACCAGCAGGAAGACCGTTTTCACCAAAGGTCACGGTGGGAGGCGAGGCGTACACAGGAAGACCGTCATCGGTCGTGATGCCTTCGACTATCGGACCAATCAGCTGAGGACGCTGTCCGGGCGACAGGACCCGAACTCGATGAGTCGTCTCGTCCCGCCCTTGAGCCAACAAGGTGCGCACGCCCCGGAGGTCGACGTGGATGAGGGAGAAACCGCTCCACTCGCCTGCGGGCTGCGGAAGTTCCTGCAGCGTGCGCAGATCAGCGCTAACGCCATCGCTCAACGATGCCGTTATCTTCGTATCGTGCGGGCAAAGCACCCATGCTTCCGCGAGGCGCAATCCGGTGGCGATGTTGGCCGCGTAACCGTCAATCGGATTGAAGAAGACAGCAGGGACAGGATCGAGCCCTTCAAAGTTGTTGTGGCGAGCCACGGTTCCCCCACTGAACAGATCGCACGACCAAGAGCGTGCCGGAGGCAGTCGAACGACGCGAGACTCACCATGAGTCGTGGAGTAGCGCCGCGTCTGACGCCCATCTTGCACATACCACTCGCCGTCCGCGGCCGAAGGCGGTAGTGGGGGGAGTTCAAGAGCCGGTCCTCGCGGGTCCCACGGGTCGAGGACGATTCGTGGACGAGGCATCGAGGTAGCGATTCTGGACGCCGATGCCGTGCTCTTCTCGGAAAGCTCTGCAAATGCCTCTACAACGTAAGGCGGCAATCCCAAATCTTCTGCTGACGGAATCGACTTTGACCTAGCGAACTCCCGTACGAGGTCAATGCAGCGATCAATGAGATCCACAGCCAGTTCGCCGCCGTAGAGGAGGAACCGTTCAACCGGCTTATCGATACCTTGGAAGCGAGTCTTCCGTGTTCGCCAGAAGGTCAACAGGTCAACTGCATCCGTGACACCGCGACTCAGGTCGTGGAGTAAGAGCGCGAAGAAATCACCGAGGCAGTATTTCGGGATACCACCATGGGCGAGAATTGGCGTTAGATAAGGTCGAGCGTTCTCACGAATGACCAGGTCATCGAAGTCTTCGAGACCGAGCTGGCGCAGTGCATCGACCGTGGGTCTAGTGAACGATTGATCGACTTGGGAAACTGACTGATTGGCGAAAAAACCGCCCGCCTCATAGCCATAGATGCCTTCGCTGACCATGTAGCAAACGAGAGTCGCGGGGTAGAGACGACTAATCAGCCGAGGGTCGCTCCCGCACCTTTGGATGATCGCACGGAGTGCTGCGGATACTTCGGTCCTCATCGCGGCATCGATACCGATCTCCGCGACCAGTCGACGATGTTTTAGCTGGTCGGCGAGGACGCGTTCGAACTCACGGGCAGCAGCGAGACTGGAACTCTCGATTCCTGACGTGTTGACTGTCAACTGGTTCGCTCGCTCTCTGATCGCGATCTACGAGCCAGCCTATCTACCAGGTATGACAGTCGCCCGATTGATGAGGTTTGGGCTGGCGACGGAGTTGGTTACTGGGGCCGGGACACCCGCAGCGAAGCCGGTGTTACCCAGCGGTCGGGGCCCAGCGGAAGCTAGTCGAGGCGCAGTTCCCTACGACAGAGCCAGTCGGGATCGGAGTCGAACTACGCGACGGAGGACTGGACCGGCTCCTGCCGGGGGCACTGCGGGTTGACGGCGATACTCGTTTGTCGGTCTCTGCGAAGATCAACATAAATGAGGTAGATGTGTTGATCTCAAAAATGCATTGGGAAAATATTGTACGGATAGAGACGGATGATGTCGTCCAGATCCGCGCTTGAACAGGCCATTGATCGTTTGGAGAAGGCCGCTCTTCCGATCGTTAGAAGAACGAAATCGTTCGGTTCCTTGGAATGCGAGCAAGATGGAGATCGCCCCAGATATCCGGCGCATTGAATCTCCTAAGAGATCTGAGTTGAGTTCTATAAGGTTTTCTCAAGGATGCGCACTTCTTGCGCGGCAAAGGCACGGACCAGACGGAAATGGCTGGCCCCTGACCACAGGTGCGGCGCCGAACTGCTGAACTCCTCGTAGGCAATCTCCCGGTCTCAGGAAGAGAGCCCTTTTGCCAGGTCGTCAAAGAACGATCGCCACCCCTCTTCTGCTCGGGCGTAGTTCTCCGCCGGAATGTTCCCGCCGGCCTGGGTAAATATCATCTCCGTCCCGTCCGCGACCGCTTTGAGCTCCACCGTCACCCGTTCATATTGATCACCAGGTCGATCGCTCAGACTGAGAACGAGTCGATTGGGAGCATCCACCTCAAGATAGGAGCCGTGCCAACCGATCTCCATCCCGTCGCTGAGGATCATCCGTGCACTCCAATCGCCACCAACCCGCAGGTCCATGCGTACGTCCTAGACGACGGTTGACTCCGTGCCAAACCAGCGGCCGAACTGCGCGGGGTTTGTCCACGCTGCGAAGATCACCTCTGGCGAGGCGTCGAATACGCGCGTGATGGAGATGTATGAACTGTCATCTGTCATGGCGATGATCCTTCCTGATCCGCTAGATGCTTCTCAAGACGGTCGAAAGATGTCTCCCAGAGCTGGCGGTAGTCGCCCAACCAAGCGCTCGCTCGGCCGAGTGCAACGGCTCGCAATCGGCACGGTCGTTGTTGCGCCCTCCGACCCCGGGAGATCAAACCGGCCTGTTCGAGTACGTGAAGGTGCTTGGAGACTGCCTGGAAACTCATGGCGAACGGCTTCGCCAGCTCACCTACCGTGGCCTCCCCATGCGCCAACTGTCGGACAATGGCCCGTCGCGTCGGATCGGCGAGCGCCGAAAACACGGCGCTCAGCTCCCGTTCCCCCATCCCGACTCCAGATGACCCTTTCTCAACCATATGGTTGAATAATAAGACAGCAGAACGCTCTGCGCAACTTGGTCGTTGTATGGAGCGCTGTCCGAGCCAGAGGTGCCCGCGCGAAGGCACACCGGAAGGTGTCGCCTCGCGTGTGGCCGCGATGGAGTTGCCGCGTCCTTTAAGTTCCGTACGTCGCCGGGGAGAAGACTCCAGGCAGCCCGAACGTTCCCCGCGCAAGGTGGTCATGGCGCACACGGGCCAAGGGCAGACGATGCCGAATCGTCCGAAGGTCAAGACCCGTTCGGCGCTTTGGAGCGGTCCGTCGGGTCTGAACCCGAACTGCGGTGGGAACCTGGGGAGCTCGAGGCTGACGAGCACCTCGCGCGACCCGCGACGACACCGTAGCGAGCGAACCTCCCTCTACCCCGATGGCGTCGGCTGACCAGATCGCTGCGCGCGCTCGGCGACCGCCTCGTCGAATGCTCGCAGTGCCCTTGGACCCCAGACGGTTCCCGGACCACCATTCATCGAGATCGCAACGCCAAGTGCCTCGGCAACCATCTGCCGGGTCGCCTGCTGCCGGGCCGCGCCACGAGCGTGGGCGACGATGCATCCATCGCATTCTCGCGTCACGGCGATGACGAGTGCCATCAGCTCCTTGATCTGTGCCGGGAGTTCACCCTCTCGGAGCGCCGCGGACGAGGTATCGACGTGACCCTTCCAAACGTCGGGGATGAGGTCCCGGAGATCGCGCGCCGGTTGGCGCAGCTCGGATCGTATATCGTCGTTGCTCTCCATATCGCTACCTCCCGACAAGAGCGTACCGACCTTCGGCGGCGCATGGAGCTGCCGAGGGGGAATCAGGCGCGTTTGACTCCTATACCCCTAGGGGTATACTCTCTCTCCATGACAACCACGACAGAGATCGAACGGCCGCGCCTTGTCCATCTTGGGGAGCAAGAGGCGGTAAAGGAGAGCACCGGCCTACTCGGAAGGCTGGGATTCTGGTCGGTGCGGAACCGGCGCAAGGTATTCATCGGTTGGCTCATCGCAATCGTGCTTCTGGGCGTATTTGCCCCAGGGGTGGAGAAGGCTCTGAGCGGAGCGGGATGGCAGGCCGACGGCTCACAGTCTGTTGCCGAGCGCAACCTCGCGATGAAGTACTTCGGGGGCCAGGCAAGCTCGTCGATCCAGGTCGTCGTCTCCTCGACTGCTCCGATCGGCAGTCCCGGGACGCAACGGATCATCAGATCTGCCGAGGCGACACTGCGCAGTGACCACCGCATCGGCAGGATCGTTCCTCCGACCCCGGGGTACACGATCAGCGCGGATCAGCGAACCGGGATAATCCTCGGCGGCGCGAACGCGGACACAAACACGATGGTACGCGCCGCAGACGATCTCAAGGGAAGGCTCGCTGCGCTCAGCACCGCGCAGGTGCGCGTCGTCGCAACGGGATCGTCCGTTCTGTGGTCCGATTTCAACAATGCCAACCGCTCGGCAATGATGAAGTCCGAGCTCTTTTCGTGGCCGGTGACGATGGCGATCCTTGTCATCGCCTTCGGATCGCTTGTCGCGGCAGGTCTTCCGCTCCTCCTCACGATGGTTGGACTGCTGAGCGCAGCGGGAATGCTCGATCTCTTGACCCGGATCACTCCGATCTCGATCTGGGCGATGAACTTTGCGTTGATGTTCGCACTCGCGTTGGGAATCGACTACGCACTCTTCATTGTTGTGCGCTTTCGCGGCGCGCATTTTGGCAGAGGACGAGACGTCGCGCACTCGGTCGCGGAGACGATGGATACGGCGGGCAAGGCCGTACTCTTCTCCGGGATCACCGTGTTGATCTCACTTTCCAGTGTGATGATCGTTCCCTCTCCGGCATTCCGTTCGATGGCAGGCGGAATCATGCTTGCCGTCGCGTTCGTACTCACGGCGACCCTGACGCTCCTTCCCGCCGTCCTTGGCAAGCTCGATGATCGGGTCGACGCGCTCGCGCTTCCCTGGGTCCACCAGGGTGAGCACCGTTCGCAAAGATTCGCCCGTTGGGGCGAGCTCCTGTGGTGCCGCCCAAAGAGTTTTGGAACGATCGCGCTTGTTGCCCTTGTCGCGCTCTCGATTCCAATCTTTGGACTCAAGACCGCAATGCCCTCGATCAAGGTCGTGCCGACCAGCGCGAGCTCTCGCGTTGGCTATTCCGCTGCGCAGTCCGCGTTCGGCGTCGGGGCACCGGGACAGCTCCAGGTGATCGCGCCAAGGGCCGAGGCCGCAAGGGTCACCGCGGTGCTGACCGCCGATCGCACGATCGCGGCCGTCGCACCCGCACAGCCGTCGATCGGAGATTCCTCGCTGGTGATGATCTCGGCGCAGCCGACCGTCGATCCCTCGAATCCATTGCTGGGACAGGCGATCGCGCACATCCGGACCCAGCTTCCGACCGGTGCTGTACTCGGGGGGGCGCCGGCAGAGAACTACGACCTCCAGCAGGCTCTCTCGAAAAAGACACCGCTCGTGATCGCGATGGTGCTGGTGCTCGGATTCATCCTGCTCCTCTTCGCGCTCCAGGCGGTACTGATCGCAGCCCTTGGCGTGCTGACGAGCCTGCTCGCCACGGCGGGGGCCTTCGGCGTCGCGCGCCTCGTCTTCCAGAACGGCATTGGACACAGCCTGCTCGGTCTCAGCCCCCAGGGGTTCTTGGACGCATGGGATCCGGTGTTCTTCTTCGCGATGATCTTCGCAATCTCGATGGACTACACCGTCTTCCTTCTGTCGAGCACCAAGGAGCACTTCGAGCGTTCTCGAGATCCCAAGGATGCGATGGTGAACGGACTTGCCCACTCGGGGCGCGTCATCTTCTCCGCAGCGGCGGTGATGATCGCGGTCTTCTTCACCTTCTCGCTCTCTGGTCCGCTCCCGCCAAAGGAGATGGGAATCATCCTCGGCGTCGCGGTGTTCCTCGATGCCTTCTTCGTCCGGTTGCTGCTCCTGCCGGTGCTGCTCCGGCTCACCGGGATGGCCGCATGGTGGGCGCCGAAATGGCTGCTGAAGGCACTACCGACGATCAGCTTCGCCCATGGCGACTGAGCGAGGTGCGCGCTGCGCCACGATCGGCCGCGCGGCGACGACCATACCCATACGGGTACTATCTGCTCAGTCGACCACGAGCAGTTCTCGAGGTGTTCGACCGCATGGTGGGCCGGAATGTGAGGAGTGACGAGACCATGACCAGTGAACCAACCCACGTCCTTGAGGATCAGGAACAGATCGAAGCGATCGTCAAGCGGCTCAAGCGCGCCCAGGGGCAGATGGGAGCGGTCATCCGCATGCTGGAAGAGGGCCGCCCATGCAATGACATCATCATGCAGATCTCCGCGGTTGGAAAGGCCGTGAATACCGCGGCGTTCAAGTTGATCGCCGCGAATCTCAAGGAGTGCCTCATTGACAACGATCACGACAGTGAGGCAATGACCGAGCAACTCCAGAAGATGTTCCTGAGCCTCGCCTGATCGGTCTACCGCAGCAGATCTTCGTCAGGTACCACTCCAAGTCAATTTCAGAAATGAGAACCATATGTGCAAGAAGGTAACGTGTCGCCGCTGCAACAGACCCACATGGGCAGGATGTGGGCGACATGTCGAACAGACACTCGCGAGCGTCCCGAGGTCCGAGCGCTGTGTGTGCCGCGAGTCCTCGAGCTCTCCGACACCGTCAACCAAGGGATTCCTCGCTCGCCTGCTTGGCAGATAGAACCTGTCACATCGATTCACCCGCGCAAACGACCTCGGCAGCGCGCACAAGTTCTGCCCCCGGATCGCCGGGGAGGAGGGGCCGACAGCGGATCGTGGTCAGGTATTGGCAATATCGCGACGTTGAAACAAGAAACCTGCGAACGCGATCAGTACCGCTGTTGATCCAAGCAGAATCGAGTTGAGCGTCCAGTTCGGTGGCGTCGATGGCGCGAGCGCGATGTAGTGGAAGACCGAAAGTCGGTTCACGCCTCCAAAGACGCGGAACAACGAGCCGACCATCTCGGCGACAAACGACCACGCCACAACCGCATAGATCACGCCTCCGTTCAGACGCTCATCGATCGAGTACGCGAGCAGTCCGACGGCAAGCGTGAGCAGCGCGATCGGCACGATATTCACTCCTCCTTCGAGCGTCTTGAGGAAATCGATCCGGACACCGGATAGTCGTCCTCCAAGTTCGATCACCAGCCCGGAAAAGACCCCGGTAGCCACGATGTTTCCGAGTACGACCAGCAGTCGTCCGAGGAAGAACTGGAGTCTCGTGACTGGCGTACCGAACAACAAGAGCATCCGGCCCGAACGTTCCTCCTCGCTCATCGCATTGAGATAGCTCGCGGGGACCAGCGTGAGCATCACCGCGATGAAGAGGAACGATGTGGAGACGAACTGCTCCGCCCCCGTCCCCATCGCTCCCAGCCGCTGAAGCGCGCTTGTTCCTGTCGCGGAAAGTTCAATCGCGTGGACCACCGATTTGAGGATGAGCCCGAGCACGAGCGCCAACATCACCGTGCCGCCGAACCAGGCTGCGGTGGTTCCCCTTGTGAGTCTCCAGGTGAGCGCGAATGGTGAGCGCATCTCCCGGTGATGCCGATCGACGAGGCGCCTGCTTGAGAAGACTGCCGCGCCGGTGTCGCGTCGCGTTGCGCCCGATATCGCGAGCACGACGAGCACCGACGTCGTGACGATCAAGGGCACGAAGGGCCACAGGTCGTTACGCACCGATGGCTGGATGCTCTCAGTCCAGCCGAACGGCGTAATCCAGATCAGCCAATGGAATGTTGACGAGAGGTCGGCGAGCATCCGCAAGACAAAGGCGATGGAGATGCTTGCCGACATGGCCATCATCGCCGCGCCCCTCGATGGGACCAACTGCGAGACCAGCGCGCCGATCCCGAGGAAGAAGATCGCACAGACGACGGTCGCGCCGGAGTAGATCAACATGCCCGCGACGCCGAGTCGAAGCGACGAGTTCATCACGGCGATCAGACCCGCGGCAGCGGTCAAGAGCCAGATCCACGCAATCAGCGCGCCGAGACCCAGCACTGTCGCACCGGTTGCCTCTTCGATGCTCAGCGGAAACGAGAGGACGTACTGCCACCTTCGAGAATCCTCCTCGCCGCGCAGCGATCGACACGCGCCGATACCTGCCCATATCGAACCGATGAGTGACAAGGTGATGAAGGTCTTGTAATTCAGGTAACCGCCGACCGTATCGATCGACTCGGCGCGACCGAAAAGCGCTGCGAGGCCACTGTTGTTGCGAAGGCTCATTGCAAGCGCGAGTCGGTCTTGTGCGGTCGGAAAGTACTTCGGGTAGGTATCGGCGATCACGAGGGTCATGAATCCAAACAGCAGCCCGATCAGCGTCGCGCTTCGCAGGCGGTCTCGGATGATGCGGTGCATCAGCTCAAACATCGGTCTGCTCACCGGGACTGCTCGCCCGGCTTTGAACGCGGCGTTTGACCAACGCTGTAATGGGTGAAGAAGAGCTCCTCGAGTGAGGGTTCATAGGTCCTCAGCGAGGTGACCTCGACCCCACGGAGCGCGTGCATCAGCGGTGCCATGGTGCCGGTTACCTCGAGCGTCACCTGATGGTGATCGCGTGATATCTCGAGTACGCCAGCGACCGACGCGAGATCCGGGATCTCCGCGGGGCATTCGACGACGACCTTGAGCGCACGGAGTTCCTTGAGCTGGTCGAGCGAGCCGATCTCGACAAGCCTTCCGTGGTGCAACATCGCCACTCGGTCGCATATGGCCTCGACCTCGCTCAGGATGTGCGAAGAGATGAACACCGTCTGGCCGTTGCGTTTTGCCTCGTCGATGCAGCGCTGGAACTCACGTTCCATGATCGGATCAAGACCCACCGTCGGCTCGTCGAGCACGAGCAGTTCTGCTCGGGTCGCGAGCGCCGCGACCAGCGCGATCTTCTGGCGGTTTCCGTGACTCAGATTGCGAATCTTCTTGTCCGGCTCGAGCGCGAAACGCTCGATCAGCTCATCGCTGTAACCATGGTCGACACCGCCGTGCAGGTTTGCGAGGAACTTCAGCGTCTCGGAACCTGTCAGTGAGGGCCACAACACCGTCTCGCTCGGAACATACGCGAGACGCCGGTGCAGGGTCCTCGCATCGCGCCAGGAATCGAGTCCAAAAACGGTTGCGCGTCCCTCGCTTGGGCGCAAAAGGCCCAGGATGAGCGCAATCGTGACGGACTTTCCCGCTCCGTTGGGTCCGAGATATCCGAACACCTCTCCCGCATCGACACTCAGGTCCAGTTGGTCAAGAGCGGTAACGGATCCGAACCTCTTCGAGAGCCTCTCGGTGCGCAGAACCTCATCCATGACCCGTCCTCAAGGTAGATCGGTCACCGTCGTATTCACCACCATAGGGCGCACCGTTGACGTTCGGCGGGGACATGGTAAACAGGGAGGGAGGGTGTCACCATGACACTCGCGTGGCAGGGGTGGGAGGCACCGGTGTCGCGTGAACGAAACGAATTCGATCTCTTGGTGCACTCCGGGCGGGTCATCGACCCCGCCTCGGGTCGCGACGCGATCACCGATGTCGCCGTTACCGACGGCAAGATCGCAGCCGTGGGTTCGCACATCGAAAGGTCCAAGGCCGCGCAGGTCATCGATGCGACCGGGCTGATTGTCGCCCCGGGTCTCGTCGATCTGCACGTGCACGCGTACCACGGCGTGAACGCCTACGGCATGGATGTCGATCCACTGTGCCAGGCGACGGGTGTCACCACGGCAGTCGACGCGGGATCATCGGGTCCGGTCAACTTCGAGGGTTTCCGAGATTTTGTCGTGAGGCACACAAGGACCCGGCTGTATGGATTCGTCGCCGTCGCGCAGCACGGTGTAACCCGGGACCCCGGGGACCTCGTGCATCCCGATCTTGCAGATGCCGAGGGAGCCGCGCGCGTTGTCCGCGAGAATCCCGAGATTGCCGTTGGCATCAAGATCCGCCTTGCAAGCGACAAGGTCGCGACCGACGGCGAGGACGCGCTCGCGCTGGGACTTCAGGCCGCGGCGCTGTGTGGGCGACCATTGATGGTCCACATCGGCGAGACGCCGCTGCGTCTCGAGAAGATCGTCCGGGCGCTTCGCCCCGGGGACATCATCACCCACTGCTTCACTCCACTCGCTCCGTCGGTGACGAGACGATCCGGAGAGCTGCGCGACGGGATGCTCGAGGCTCAAGAGCGCGGCGTGATCTTCGATGTTGCCCACGCAGGGGGGCACTTCGGATTCGATGTGGTCAAAAATGCACTCGCTGGTGGACTCGTACCCAACTCGATCAGCACCGACATCCACGGGAGAACCGACGCGCTCGCGCGCGGGTTCCTCATCACCGATGTGATGATCAAGTTCATGGCGCTCGGCCTCGGAATCAGCGAGGTGATACGACTCACCACAAGCGCTCCGGCGGCGATCATCTCCCAAGAGGACAAGATCGGCTCGGTCACGGTCGGACGGTCGGCAGACCTGGCAGTTCTCGCGATCGAGCATGGTCGCTTCACCTTCACCGACACGGTCGGGAAGAATCTCGAATCCGACGCACGGTTGAGCGCGAGATGGACCATCCGCGCGGGCGAGGTGCATGATGCGCGGTTGAATGCGCCGAACGCTTGCTAGGGGACGATCACCATGCGCACGGTGTCGGTGATCGATGCGCCCACATTCGACGAACCCGCCATGACGACGACCACATCGCCAGAATGCACCGTGCCGGTTGTCCGAAGCCGCCCGAGCGCGATCTCGACGAGTTGCGTCATGTCCGTCGCGGTCGAAACCACGACATCGTCGATGCCCCACGAACTTCTCAGCTGCAACGCAGTGTTTGGGTTCGGTGTGATCGCAAGTATCGGCATCGGTGGACGAAAGCGCGAGATTGCCCGAGCCGTGGCTCCCGACCGGGTGCACGCCACGATCGCTGCTGCCCGCTCCTCCATCGCGGCCCGCCATGCTGAACCGGTGATCGCCGCGGTCACACGAAATGCCGGGCTGTTCTTTCCCGAGGCCTCCTGGACTCCGAGCTCGGATCCCCAACGCTCGTAGTCGAAGTACTCCTCCGTCTTCCTCACGATCCGGTCCATTGCGAGCACAACGCCGACGGGGTCATCCCCGATCGCGGTCTCGCCGCTCAACATCACCGCGCTCGCACCGTCGAGCACGGCATTCGCAACATCGGTGACCTCTGCCCGGGTCGGCACCTGTGCATGCGTCATCGACTCGAGCATCTGGGTCGCAACGACCACTGGAGCCGCGTACCTGATCGCAATCCGAACGATCTGCTTCTGCAGGTGCGGAACGCCCTCGATGGGAAGACGCACCCCGAGATCGCCCCGAGCCACCATGATCGAGTCCGATACCTGGACGATCTCCTCGAGGTTGTCGATGCCCTCGGCGGTCTCGATCTTCGCCATCATCATCACATCGGGTCGCGACAGGACGCTCCGCGTCGAAACCATGTCGAATGCCGTGCGGACAAATGAGACCGCGAGGATCTGGAAGTTCTCCTGGCGAAGTGCCTCGAGACGCTCCCGATCCTCGGGGGTCGGGAGTACGTCATGGACAAGCGAACTCGGCAGCGAGAGACCGGGTTTGCCCATCACGGTTCCACCGGAGACGACCCGGGCCCTGGTCGTTGGTCCGGGAGCAATGACCTCGAGCGAGACACCACCGTCGCCGATATGCACACGATCACCAGGGATGAGTAGGTGCAAGACATCATGACGTTCGACCGCGATGCGCGAGGCGTTCGAGGTCTCATCGAAGCCCTCGACCAGATCGATCTCGTCTCCGGTCTTCAACGCCACCGGGCTCGCTCCGAACGACCCCGCCCGGATCTTGGGTCCGGGAATATCGACCATCAGCGCATTCAACGGCGCGAGTTCCCTGACGTGGCGCAGTCGCTCGATTCCAGAGGCGATGTCTCCATGGGCGAAGGAGATCCGGAAGACATCGACTCCAGCCCGGACGAGGTCGAGAACGACATTGTCCGCCGTCGATGCCGGCCCGAGTGTTGCCACGATCTTGGTGCGACGCACGTTAGAACCCTCTCTGTCGAATCTCATCGTAGAGGAGAATGCTCTCGCTTGGTCAGGCGCCAGAACTGAAACTGATATCGGAGTCCGAGCTCCGCGATGAGCATCGCACCGACGATGATCGCGCCTCCGCCGATGACCGCGCCGCTCAGGTGCTCACCACCGAACCACGCGACGAGTCCCGCGAAGACGGGTTCAAGCGTGAAGATGATCGCTGCGCGCGTTGGCGAGATATACGACTGTGCCCAGGCCTGAACGACAAATGCGAGCGAGGTCGCGACAACAGCTGTCGAGATGACTCCGAACCACGCCAAAGTCCCGTGCGCAAGGATCCAGAAGTGCGGTGCACTTCCCAGCGTGCAGACAACGGACACCGTGAGCAGCTGGAAGAACGCGAGGGCATAGATGTCCTCGCCCTCGGACCAGGCTCCCAGGCCGACGATCTGGAGGGCATAGCAGATCGCACCGAGTATCGAATAGGCCTCACCGATGCCAAAGCGGATACCGGTCATCGAAAGCACACCGAGTCCTACCGTCGCGACGACAAGGGCGACGATCGTCGACGGCGAGGCCCGGTGATGCAGCATGGGCCAAGCGAGGATCGGCGTGATGATCACGCACAGTCCGGTCAAGAAACCCGAGAGTGCCGCGGAGGTGTAGCGAAGGCCGAGGGTCTGGAAGATGTATCCGCCGCTCAGCACGAGGCCGAGGAGGGCGCCATGGACGAAGGTGCGAGAGGAGAACCTCGACAGCGATCTTGGACGAAGCAGAACGAGCACGAGCGAGGCCGTCCAGAATCGCAGCGCGAGGAAGCCCGTCACCGACATCGTCCGCGTCACATTCTTGACGAGCAGAAACGTCGAACCCCACGCCGCGGTGACGAACACCAGCAGCACGAGACCGAGGATCTCGCGACGAGAATGGCCGCGCATCTGCCTGTTCATGTCGACCGCATGACTCGACGCTTTGGACAGGCGACTCTCCGACACGTGCCCGCCATTGTTGGACCTTCCGGTTTCCGTCGGCAATGCGACCTAACCTAAGGCTATGTGTGGTCGATACGTACTGGCTACTCCAGTCGAGGAGCTCGCAGCGTACTTTTCGGCCCAAGTCCCTCCGTCGATGGCGGACGGCTTTCACCCCTCGTGGAACATTCCCCCCACCTCGAACATCGTCGCCGTGACCGCGGACCCCGACGGGCAGCGCAGCCTCAATCGCTTTCGCTGGGGTCTCGTGCCCTCCTGGGCAAAAGACCTCTCCTTCGGGGCAAAGACCATCAATGCCCGCGCCGAGACGGTGGCGACCAAACCCTCGTTCCGATCCGCGTTTCGCTCACAGCGATGCATCATTCCGGCCGACGGATATTACGAATGGAAGACCACTGCCGGCGAGGTGAAGCAGCCGTATTACTTCACGCGCCGCGATGGATCTCCTCTTGCGTTCGCGGGGCTCTGGGAGCGCTATCAGTTCCACCACGAGGCGGATGGGCAGCCACGCTCCCTCGTCACCTGCGCGATCATCACGACCGCCGCGAGCAGCGACGTTGAGGCGATCCACAACAGGATGCCCGCGATCCTCACGGGAGGAGATCTCTGGGGACGCTGGCTCGATGGGGCGCTCGGCGACCGCGAGGAGCTGCTCGCGATGTGTAGACCCGCGCCCCCGGGCACGCTCGTGACGAAGAGGGTCGCCTCCTTGGTCAATAGCGTCCGGAACAACGGACCGGAACTGATCGAAGAGCTCAAGGACCGTCCGAGTCTCTTCTAGCTCATGCTCCGCCATCGACGCGCGGGCGAACCGAGGCTCGGAGGTCGCAATCAATTCGCGCCGGCGCTGCAATGGTGGTCAGTGTAGGGTCACTCCCGGCGAAGACCTGCCATTCGGTGTTTCGATGACCACGCTCTCTCCCTGGACGGCGATGCCTTCGGGAACAAGAACGATCGCGACGCTCGGATCACCGACAGGCACGGTTCCGCTCGAAATGAAATGCGTCGCGCGATACGCGCCGATCAAGACCTCGGTCGCGCCCGCGAGGTCCCTCCCGAAGAGCACCACCATCGAGGCCCTGGTTCCGAGCACGGTGCTGAAGTCGACGTGGGTGAGTGAGGGCGCGGCGTGACTGAGATAGGTGTACGTGGCTCGCGCGGTGTCGAAGGGCGCGCACCAGACCGAGTTGCACGGCTCGATCACGAATGGCCCCGCCCTCCCTGACGGGACGCGGACCAAGAGGGAGGTGCGGCGAACGTCCCGGAGCGATCTTCCCGTGACCGTCATCGAAGCGCTCGGGTGCAACACATCGATGAAACGGACGGCCGTGGTTCCGAGCAGGTCCTTGCCGGTCACCGTGATGAAACCGCCACCGGGAGCCGGGCCGGTCGACGGAGAGAGTCCCTCGACCGAGGGAACCCCGAGAAACGAGAACTCTCTCGGCTTCGAGAGACCGGCAGCGCTCTGTACGGTCACCGGATATTCCACGGCCTCTCCCGCGAGTCGTCGCGCCGCAGGGGCCTCGAGGTCGATCTCGTGATTCGAGATGGAACGGAGTTTGATCTGCTGTGAATCGAGACGGTCGGAGGGACCGAAGTTCACCCAGTCGAGGGTATTCAGGCTGAATCCCCGACCAATGATCCGCACGATCGTCCGGCCCCTCGGGGACGCGGGATTCGGTCGGATCGCAGAGATCGACGGCGTCGGCGCGTAGTCGTATTCGGTCGCTGCGGGCGAGATCTCCACCGCACCGTTCGCGGCGATCACCCCGAGCGCGGTGTAGTCCACCGATCCGGTAAAGACCGGAAGGATCGACGCTGGCGTACTCGCGCCGTTCGCGTTCGAGACAACGACCTGCGTCTGGCACACCGTCACCGGTGCGAATCCCGGTCCGTTGGCGCACGCGGTCGATCCAACCTCGGGAGGTGCGATGGCGACGAGGAGATAGTCCGACACCACCCGCACCGAGATTGCCGGTTGGCCGCCGATCGTGACCGTTGGTGTGCCAACGGAGAATCCACTCCCATAGATCGAGATCGCCTCTCCCCCCGCCACGTTGCCCGCCGAAGGATTCACTCCGCTCACACTCGGCATGACCGCGTCACCTGTCTCATTGACGTATTCGAACATCAGGCCAGGACTTGCGATCGAGGTCGCCGAGCCGGAGGCGGTCGTCTGCGTGACGCTGACTGCCGCTGGACCGGCTGCGGCGATCGCTGCTGCGGATGGAGTCGCGGTCGCCACGGGAGTGACGACCCGAACCGATGCACCGTTCGCGGAGATTACCTGCGCGGGCACGCCGCCGAAGGTGACTGTCACCGCAGCGTTCGGAGCAAGTTGCTGCGCGAGAGATATCTCCACCGTCGTTCCTCCCCCGACGGGTCCATAGTCCGGAGAGATGCCGAGCGGAACTGGCCGCGCAACCGAGACCGTCGCGGCCTGCGTGGCCAGCGCGCAGAGCGCGCTTGCAAGACCGGGACGCCCTCCGGGATTCGTCACGATCGGTGAGCCGAGACCACCGACCATGTTGTAGCCAA
>DAIDIA010000298.1 GCA_027459565.1 Acidimicrobiaceae bacterium
GCTCGATCGAGCATGGTGTGGTAGGTCTCGAATGTCATCACCGGGGAGTAGTTACCCTGACGATAGGAGTACGGATTGCGCGAGATGTTCGATTGGTTGACGATCTCATGGCGGAGCTCATCCGAACGCAAGACGACAGCGTCGATCTGCTCGGCCACCAACTGGGAAACCGTCGACTTCCCTGTCCCGGGAAGACCTCCGACGATGATGAGCTGAATCCGGGATCGCTCGAGGAGTTCGAGCGCGAGCCGATGGAGGTTCCTCGCCTCGCTGGCCGCGTTTGCGCCCTGATCCGTCCGGAGGCAGGCAACCTTCGCTCGTACGTAAGCGTGATACGCGCCATAGTGATCGAGAAGAGAACGTGGCGCATGCGTATCCGAAAGCTCCTCATAGTAATTGCGGAGGAAACTCGCAGATTCGGGAGCAGCCAGACGCTCGAGGTCCATCAGCAAAAAGGAAAGGTCATCGACAACGTCGAGATGACGCAGATGATCATCGAACTCGAGGCAATCGAGAATTCGCGGGCCGTCAGGGAGGAGAAAGATGTCGGAGGCCTGGAGATCCCCATGACCGTCACAGATCGCGCGCACGGAGATCCGCTGATCAAACAGCGATTCGCGTCCAGAGATATATCTTCGCGCCAGATGCCGTATCTTCGCCTCTACGGCGCCGTCAAGTAGCGATTCGACGAGCGTCGATGTTTGCGCAAAGTTGTCAGACCATCGCCCCAATATTGATTTTGCCGTTGCATCGAGATCGATATTTGGGGAACGAATCGCAAAGGAATGGAAATCGACGAGAACGCGCGCGATCGCCCGGAGCGCCTCGTAGGGTATCGCCTCGGCCCCGAGTAGCGCAGTGAGGCTCCTATCGCGGGGAAGCTGACGCATGATAACCACCGGTTCGAGGACCTGGCCCGCAAGTGCAACCTCTCCAACTCCCAGATAGACGTCCGGAGCGAGTCGTTGGTTCAACTCGACCTCGCGCTCGCAGTCGCGTCGCCGCAATTCAACAGTTGACAGGTCGAGAAAGTCGAATTTCACGTGTTTGCGGAATTTGAGGACAACGTCACCAAGAAAGACGAGGGTCGAAAGGTGCGTGGTGAGCGTTGCCGGACCTTCAATGTATTCGCGGCTCGAGGGCCCTTTGCCAAATGCGACAGAAGGACTCACGGATCAGCGCCACCCAAGGATTCGGGTCTGATATCGCCGGCACCCCGTCATGTTGCGAGTGTCGCAGAGGCGAAACATCGAGACTAGGGACTAAGGTCCACGATCGCAGCCGTGAGGTAGACATGACTGTACGACCCGGGCCGGTGGGGATTGCTGATCACTGCGCCTCATGGCCGCCCGTAACGAAACTAGAGGAAGTTGGCCCTAGCGTTACCGGTATCCGTGGCTAAGACTTCGACGTGGAAGCTCAGCGCGAGGAGGATCACCCATGATGTGGTATTGGGGCAACAGCGGTGTTCACTGGTGGGGGTGGTTCATTGGATTCGTCATCACCGTGGTCTTTTGGGCGTTCTTCATCTATCTCATCATTTCGATCATGCGAGGATATTCGGGGCGAGACCATGTGCATGATGCGCATGGTCTCCACGATCCCGAGAAAGTACTCGCACGTCGCTTTGCAAACGGCGAGATCGATGAAGAGGAATTCCACCAGCGCCTTGATGTACTGAGATCTCATGACAACCGAAAATCCTGATGTCCCCCGTTCGGGGAGCCTCGCTTGCCATGTCGCTGTGGTTCCATTGGATCGCCAGTTGAGATTGCGAAAGCTGCTCTCGCGAGTATGAGGTTCGATCGTGCGACCTAACCTCGACCCCACCGCGACATCGCCCGCGAAGGTGTTTCTCGTACCGTCGAGACTTGCTGCCACCGATGTCTTCGGAGGGATGTCCATCGACAGAGTCCACGTGACGACGCGCCGCGAATTCACGGACCTCTACTTCGATACCAGGAATCTCGATTTGATCCGCTTTGGGGCGATCCTCCGGCTTCGCGCATCAACGCATCAAAGTTTCTGGAATCTTCAGTTGTTTACGCGTAAGGGCGACAGTTACAAGATTCTTTGCGACCTCGCATACGAAGGACTCCCTGCAAAAATCCCGGCGGAGCTCACATACCTTCTTCGCGCCTTGCAGCGCTCGCTTCTCCTTCTCCAAATTGGACAGATTCGCGTCATTCAACAGAGCTATGAGTTTTGTGAAACGGATGGGACCGTTCATCAGGAAGTCATTGATCGGGAGATAGCTTCAAGCGGGGCCCTTTGGGAAGCGCAGCGATATCGCGAGTTTTCAACTCGAGAACGAGACACGTCAGGTCGGACTCGTCGACAGTCGCGAACATTCGCCGCCGTCGCTATCGAACAGGGGGCACGCCATGTCGCCTTCGCTCCCGAGATCGTCCGAGTGCTCGGGTCCTCTCTGCCGCCAGCCTTCGACATTCTTGATAGAGGCGTGAACGCAAGTTCGAGCGTGTACCTGACCTTCCAGCGGGCAATTGCCCTCTCAGCCCTTCGACTCCTGCGCTTCGACCCACAGGTTCGACTGAGTTCAAACCCTGAGATGGTTCACGAGCTTCGCGTGAGTGTGCGACGGCTTCGGTCGGATCTTCGAAGCTATTCGACCGTCCTTCAGCCTGTCCTTGCCGAGGCGCTACGCGCAGAACTTTCGTGGCTCGGTGGAGAAATCGGGAGAGTGCGCGACTGCGACGTCATAACCAGCCATGTTCTTGCACTTTCGCAATCATCCATGGGCGAGGACGAATCAGGCATCGCAATCCTCAAATCCTTCCTTGAGGATCGCTGCCATATGAATCGCAACGCGCTTGCGGAGGTCCTCAATTCCGATCGATATGTCAATCTGATTGATGAGATCATCAATGTCGCATCGGGAGTCGCGTCAATTGAAGCAACAACTGGGACGCGCGATGGCGGCTCTCAGGCGCGGTCCAGCAAACTCGCGATCGCCAAGATCGTCCGCCGAAGATGGCGCAAATACGCGAATGCCGCCGATCGAATCAGTCGTGATTCGTCAGACCAGGAGCTTCACCGCGTCCGCATCCTCGCGAAGCGCTGCCGATACGCTGCAGAATCGACGATTCCGCTGTTTGGAGATCCAGCCAAGAAGTTTTCCGAGGCATTGGCTGAGATGCAAGACCTCCTTGGCAAGTACCACGATTGCGTTGTTCATGAGACTTGGTTAAGGGATTTCGCGGCGAATTTACCGGAGGCAAGAGTCATAATCGGCGAGCTGATAATTCTCATGCGACAGGAGCGGAACCAAATCCGATCAGAATGGCCAGCGCTCCGGAAGAGAACTTCCTCGCCAAGACTTCGAAGGTGGATCGAGGTTTAGGATCCGAAGGATCCGAAGGATCCATCGGATGCCTCGAGTTGGAGGTCGGACCGTTCGCCGAAAAGGCGATCGCACCGCCCGGGTCGTCGGCTCTCCGATACTGGTCCCGCGGGATGGTGCCGACTCCCAGCTCGCCGCTGGGTGCCTCGCAATCACGTCGACCGGTGGGGCGAAGAGAGGTTTCAGCTATTCCGATTATTGGTCATTGAAGTTCGTGGTATCTCGAAAAGACAGGACCTCGGACTTCCATGCGACCGGCTGTTCGAACACCTCGGCCTGCCAAAACGTCGGCGCAACCTCGATCGGCGTAATAATGCCCTCCTCTTCGGAAGTCTGCTCTCCAGACTCTCCATTGCCCCGATGACGGAGATGGACCATGAGCTGTACGGGGACTACGGACGCGACTCCGACGAGCGCTCCGACGATTGTCACGTTGAACCACTCGGTGCGCCATCCGATGACGATCGGAATGATCGAGGACGCGAGAATCACGAGATTCGCAATGACGCGGATACGACGTCGGTGCATCCAATCCGCCCCAACCGCAATCAATGTGAGAAGCAGCAGAACAAGCGGGAAGAGCAAGGTCCACCAAGGAGCGAGTGACCGGAGCGGGATCACACGGACGAGAGTCAGTGTTGCATGGTCCTTGGATCCACCGATAATGCGCACGGTCGCAGAGGTCATGAGATCGAATTGGTGAATTTGTGCGATCGCGGAGCGCGGAAGAACAATCTGGCCAGTCGAACTCGTCGTTATGCCGCCGATCGATCGCTGTCCAATGACCCGGATGTGATGGAATCCACCGCCAAGCACGTCAGCCGGAAACGCCCCCTTGAGAATTGCCCTCCCGTCCGCCCCAATGGTTGCCTGTGCAAAGAGCAAGGGCCGCGTGGTAATCGCGAGAAACACGATGGTGCCCGGAACGTACGAGCCGACTGAAGCTGTTACCGAAACCCACTTATGACCTGGCTGATGGAGATAGGCATTGACTGTTGTCGGTGAACTCAGAGTGGCGTCGGAAATGAACTGCGACGCTGTCTTTAAAGCGTCGCTCGAGATTCCCGAACCGCTTGAAGCCTCACTTGAACTGATCGCGCTTGAAGTGACTACCTTGGCGAACCCGGCCGCCTCTTGCACCGAAGCCAGTCGAAGCGAAAGCGATAGTGCAACGGCGTTGATCGGCCCGGGAGCGATAAGAAATGACGAGACAGTACGAGCGCCTATGACCTGTATGGACACTCCGGTCGACGGCGCAAAGCCGTTCAACTTCTCCGATGCAAGCGCCGAAACTCCCTCTTGCTTCACGTTTCCGGAGTTCGCTGGAGAACCACCAAATCCAAAGGTACTTGAGGTGGTCGATGATCGCGTCACTCCAGTAACTCCAACCCCTCCATCACCAACACTGACTTTGACAAGATTTGACTGGGATGGGCTGAACTGAGACGGGTTGAACACGTTGTCGACAAACGACGCGACAATCACGTCTGTTCCCGCCGGAAGTGCTGATGTCGACGTTGAACACGCTGACGATGTCACCACGCACGAACCAACGATTGTCGAACCACTACTGAAAGTGATCCTCCCGGAGGCATTGGCTGGACTCAGTGTGGCGGTCAACGTCACCTGGGCCCCCAGGGTCACCGAGGTGCTTGGACCGACGCTGAGAACCACAGCAGTTGACTGTGGCTCCACGAGATAGTCGACAGGGCTCGAAACCGAGGGGGAAAAACTCGCTGAACCGGAATAGAGCGCGACAATCGAGCTGGTGCCCACCGGGAGGAGCCGTGAGGCGAATGAACATGTTCCGGAGACCGCCGTGCATGTTCCAAGGAACGTTGAAGCGGTCTTGAACGTAATGGTTCCAGTTGCGTTTGACGGAGCAATGGAGGCCCTCAGCGTGACCAGACTGCCAAATATCTCCGGAGAACCCGGGCTGACGGCAAGCGCTGTCACGGTCGATACTGGCCCCGAAGAAGTCGGGGGCAGGTTAGTCGTCGAGGACGCGGGTTGACTCGTGTTTTGCTGGGATGAAGAACCTGAGGCTATTGCGGCCACCGTGTAGTTCAATACTGCCGAAGTTGCAGCGTGCTCGGTTGAGTTCCCCAGATAGCTGGCCGTGACTGGATCGACCCCAACAGGCAGTGCTGAGGATGTAATCGAGCAAGATCCCGCAACTAGTGAACAGCTGCCAAGAACTGTGGAATCGCTCTTGAACTCCACGGTTCCCGTGGTGAGCGAGGAAGGCACACTTGCGATAAACCTCACGTGGCTGCCAAGCACTGCCGGAGAGGCCGGGCTCGCGTTCAGCAGAACTGTGACAGCCGAAACTACAGTCGCGCTCCACTGTGCGTAGAGGGTCGTCGGTTTCGCCAGGGTGTAGGGCGAGGTGAGCGCAGATCCACCCGTCGCGGCGACGAACCAGCCGTTGAAAATGTGGCCCACGTAGGTGGGCGAACCCGGCAGCGTGATCGTCGTGCCACTTGGGCCGCTCATCGCGGAGACGCCCGTGCCGCCATTGGCGTCGAAGGTGACGGTGTAGGTGTTGATCGTCCACTGTGCGTAGAGGGTGGTCGATCCGGTGAACGGATAGTTGGCTCCACTGGCATAGGAGGTGCCGCTGCCGTTGGCGGCGGTGTTCCATCCC
>DAIDIA010000299.1 GCA_027459565.1 Acidimicrobiaceae bacterium
CATTTACAAGAATAATTCTGATGGCAAGGGGAATTCGTATGGCTGTCACGAGAATTATCTCGTATCTCGTTCGCTTCCATTCAAGGATCTCGCCGCGCAGTTCACCGTGCATCTGGTGACTCGGCAAATCTTTACAGGCGCGGGAAAGATCGGATGCGAGGAGCCGGATAGCAGGCGCTTTGGATTTGAAATTACACAACGCGCCGATTTTTTCGAAGAGCGAATTGGTCTCGAGACAACGATGAATCGACCCATTATTAACACCCGCGATGAACCTCACGCCGAGGCAGATGAGTACCGAAGGCTTCATGTGATCACCGGTGATGCAAATCTTGCCGAAGTCGCGACGCTTCTCAAGGTCGGCACATCAGCGCTGTTGTTGACGATGATCGAGGACGGCGCCCTTGCGTCGGGAGACCTGTACCTTCGGGACCCCGTTCGCGCGATGCACGACGTCTCCCATGATCTGACATTGCGCGTTCCACTTGAGCTTGAGTCAGGTCGACGCGCGTCGGCAATCGATCTTCAATATGAGCTGTTCGATCGAGCACAGACCTACGCGAGACAGCGGGGCCTTGAATCTCTCGGACCGCCCGAGGTCGGAGAGCTGGTGCTCTCGAGATGGGAGCGTGTTCTCGACGGACTCTCCCGGGAGCCCGCGTCGCTGCGTCGGGAGCTCGATTGGGTCGCGAAATATGAGATTATGCATGACTACTGCGAACGCCATAACTGTGATTTCGATGATCCGCGTATCGCGGCCCTTGATCTTCAGTACCACGATCTTCGGCGTGAAAGATCCCTGTTCGCGAGGTTGGGTATGGAGAGACTCCTCGACATCGAGACCGTAGAATCCGCCGTCACCAACGCTCCTTTGACGACGAGAGCTTTTTTTCGCGGAGAGTGCCTTAAGCGGTTCGGGCGCGACGTGGTTTCGGCAAACTGGGATTCGATCGTCGTTGACGTTGGCACCGATCCGTTGCAGCGCATCCCTATGATGGACCCCCTGAGAGGCACAGCGGCCCACGTCGCTACGCTGCTAGAAGGTTGTGAATCGGTGCAGGAACTAGTTGCGCGATTGAATGGATAACGGGAGGCGACGAAATGGCGGAGCGTGAACAGCGTCGGAAGCCCTCAAGTGATCGAACACGGTCTGATGAAGGCGCGAGTTCAAGTGCTGCGACCACCGAACGCGGGGAGCGACTCAAAGCGGAGATCGACGATATCTTGGATGAAATCGACGAGGTCCTAGAGGAAAATGCCGAGGAATTCGTCCGAAATTATGTACAAAAAGGCGGTGAGTAGACAGGTGCATCCTCTCTGTCTTCCGGAAATAGGTCTGAGATGAGCTTTTATATATTCCGTGCTGGTGAGGATCCGGGTCCGAATTTTGCTGAGCTTTTGCGACGGATACAGGTCCCCGTCGAGATACCGACGACCCAAAATGTGGGCGATGTTCGTCATGGCACCACAATCGCAGCGCTGAGATACCAGGGCGGAGTCGTTA